>CATPAO010000229.1 GCA_955652025.1 Casimicrobiaceae bacterium | reverse complement strand
AGCGAGGGTGACGCGTATGCCGACTGCACGCGAACTGCTCGAGCAGGCCGAGGCGCTGATGCGGCGCGATCGGATCGCGCTGATGGCGGACAAGATGACCACCGCGGACGACGCTGCGCCCGCCCTGGCACGCAGCGGGACGACCATGCCGGCGGCGCCGCCTTTCGACACGCGGCCTTCCCCCACCGCCCTCGACGACATTCCCCTGTTGACCGACGCCGTCGACGACTTCGACAACCCGTCGATTCCGCATCCGCGGGCGGCGGAAGACGACGCATCGATCTGGGGCGAGGGCCACGACGACGATGCGTCGATCCTCGGTCCCGATCAGGAGTCGCTTGCTTCATCGGCGGAAGACAAGCCGCAGGACCAGACGGGTCGCACGTCCGAACCATCGTTCGAAGAGGTCGCCGCCGCGGCGAACGCCGCGTTGGCGCGATCCTCGCCCGCGACGGAGTCTGCCTCCAACGAGGCGGCGAGGGCGGATGACGAGCGCTGGAGCGAAATGGCCGAGGAAATCCGCATGCAGGTGCTGCAGCGGATCGACATCTTCACCGACACCGGGCTCAAGGAGCAGCTCAACCTGCGCCTGCAGCCGATCGTCGATCGGGCAAGCGCCGATCTCGTCGCCGCGATCAACCAGCACGTGGGCCAGCTCCTCCGCGCCTACGTCGCGGAAGCGATCGAGCGCGAGATCGAGAAGTGGCGCGAAACCTCGCCATAGCGGCTGCGGGCATGAACGGGACGCAATTTCGACGATTGTGATATGCTGAAAGCGTGATGACGACGTTTGCCACCGCCTGCCGCACGCTGGAGCGCGCCTATGCGTTCTCGTTTTATGTCTATCGGGACATCTCCGAGGGCCGCGCGCGCAAGTAAACCGAATTCAGCAGCAGTCGACAAAGCGGGCGGCCCCAAAAAGGGTCGCCCGCTTTTTTTGCCATTTTCGAATCGAGGAGCGACAAATGATCATCGTGATGGAACCCGAAGCCGGCGATGCCGAAATCGCCGCGGTCGAGGCCCGGATCCGTGCCGCCGGCCTGGATGTCCACATTTCGCGCGGGACCGAGCGCACGCTGATCGGCGCAATAGGCGACGAGCGCAAGCTCGATCCCGAAATGTTCGACCCGTTGCCCGGCGTCGAGCGGTCGCTGCACATCCTGAAGCCGTACAAACTGGTTGCGCGCGAGTGGCACAAGGCCAGCACGGTGATCGACGTCGGCGGCGTGCCCATCGGAGGCAACGCGGTGCAGGTGATCGCCGGTCCTTGCTCGGTCGAGACCCAACCGCAGATGGACACGGCGGCCGACGGCGTCGCCGCGGCCGGCGCGCGACTGATGCGCGGCGGCGCGTTCAAGCCGCGGACGAGCCCCTATGCGTTCCAGGGGAAAGGCGTCGACGGACTCAAGATGTTACGCGACGCGGCGGCGCGGCACCGGCTGCCGATCGTCACCGAGCTGATGGACGTGCGGATGCTCGACACGTTTCTCGAGCACAAGGTCGACGTCATCCAGATCGGCACGCGGAACATGCAGAACTTCGACCTCTTGAAGGAAGTCGGCCGCGTCGACGTTCCGGTGATTCTGAAACGCGGCATGAGCGCGACGATCAGCGAATGGCTGATGGCGGCCGAGTACATCGCCGCCGGCGGCAATCACAAGATCATGCTGTGCGAGCGCGGCATCCGCACGTTCGAATCGGCGTACCGCAACGTGCTCGACGTCACCGCGGTCGCGGTGCTGAAACGCGAGACGCATCTTCCGGTCATCGTCGATCCGTCGCACGCCGGCGGCAAGGCGTGGATGGTGCCGGCGTTGTCGTGCGCGGGCGTGGCCGCCGGCGCGGACGCGCTGCTGATCGAGGTACATCCCTGTCCGGCGGAGGCGTGGTGCGACGCCGATCAGGCACTGACACCGACGGAATTTGGCGTACTGATGGAGCGGCTCGATGCGATCGCGCGCGCGATCGGGAGGAGCGTGGACCGCAAGCCGTCGCGCGTTCCGCAGGAGACGGCGTTGGCGAGGTGAGCGGATCTCGATTTCGAGCATGCGCGCTCCGGCCGCACTGAAGCGTTCCGCTATAATTTCAGGTTTTTGATCACGCTCTTGCGAATGGCGCACCCTCCCCCGACCGAACTCGCGAAAAGCTTCGAGCCGCACGCGATCGAAGCGAAGTGGTATCCGCTATGGGAATCGCGCGGCTATTTCAAGCCCAGCTACGCGCCGGGCGCGCCGGCATTTTGCATCGCGCTGCCGCCGCCCAACGTCACCGGAACGCTGCACATGGGGCACGCGTTCCAGCACACGTTAATGGACGTGCTGATCCGCTATCACCGGATGCGCGGCGACAACACGCTGTGGCAAGCAGGCACCGATCATGCCGGCATCGCGACGCAAATCGTCGTGGAGCAGCAGCTCAAGACCGAAGGCAAGACGCGCCACGATCTCGGGCGCGAGAAATTCGTCGAGCGCGTCTGGGCATGGAAAAAGGATTCCGGCTCGACGATCACGCGTCAGATGCGCCGGCTCGGCGCATCGGCCGACTGGACGCGCGAGCGATTCACGATGGACGAGGGCCTGTCGGCGGCCGTCGTCGAGACGTTCGTGCGGCTCTACGAGGACGGGCTCATCTATCGCGGCAAGCGCCTCGTCAACTGGGACCCAAAGCTCGGCACCGCCGTCTCCGATCTCGAGGTCGACAAGGAGGAAGAGCAGGGCAAGATCTGGGAACTCCGCTATCCGCTCGCCGACGGTACCGGTGCGCTGGTCGTGGCGACGACGCGGCCGGAGACGATGCTCGGCGACACCGCGGTCGCCGTCAATCCCGACGATGATCGCTACGCGTCGTTTGTCGGCAAGGAAGTCGCGTTGCCGCTGACCGGCCGCCGTGTTCCGGTCGTTGCCGATGCTTCCGTCGACCGCGAATTTGGCACCGGTGCGGTGAAGGTCACGCCGGCGCATGACTTCGACGACTGGCAAATCGGGCAGCGCCACGGGCTGCCCGCTCTGTCGATCCTCGGCCTCGACGCGAAAGTGAACGCGAACGCGCCGGTCAAGTATCGCGGTCTCGATCGCTACGTCGCGCGCGAGGTGGTGCTCGCTGACTTGCGAGCGCTTGGGCTCGTGGTGTCCGAGAAGCCGCACAAGATGGTCGTTCCGCGTTGCGGGCGTACGAACGAAGTCGTCGAGCCGATGCTGACCGATCAATGGTTCGTTGCGATGACGACGCCGACGCCGGCGACGCATTCCTTCTTCCCCGGCAAGACGATTCAGGACCTTTGCCTCGCCGCCGTCAGCGACGGGGTGCCGCGAGGAGCGCCCGGCGCCGGCGAAAAAGTCACGTTCGTCCCGGGTGAGTGGCTGTCGACGTACCGCCACTGGTTCGACAACATCCAGGACTGGTGCATTTCGCGCCAGCTGTGGTGGGGCCACCGGATACCAGCGTGGTACGACGAGGCGGGCAACATCTACGTCGCGCGGAGCGAGGACGACGCGCGGCAACAGGCGCGCTCGAAACTGGGACGCGAGCCGCAGAGTTTCCGCCGCGAGGACGACGTGCTCGATACGTGGT
>CATPAO010000228.1 GCA_955652025.1 Casimicrobiaceae bacterium | reverse complement strand
GTGCGAAGAAAAGTTGCACTTCGCCGCCGAGCACTCCCGCCATTGCCGGTCCGACGCCGTTGAAGGGGATGTGCACGATGTCGATGCCGGCCATGCTCTTGAGTAGCTCGCCGGCGAGGTGCGCGCCGCTGCCGTTCCCTGGCGACGCGTAGTTGAGCGCGCCAGGCTTCGCCCTCGCAAGCGCGATCAGCTCGGCCAACGTCTTGGCCGGAACCGATGGGTGGACGATCAGGACATTCGGCACGGTGGCGATCACAGTGATCGGCGCGTAATCCTTCGTCGGATCGTACGGAAGCTTCGTGTACAGCGACGGCGCGATCGTCAGATTTCCTGCCGGCGCGAGGGTCAGCGTGTAGCCGTCCGGCGAGGCTTTGGCGCCTTGCTCCATCCCGATGTTACCGCCGGCGCCCGGCTTGTTCTCGATCACGAATGGTTGTCCGAGCCCCTGGGCGAGCTTGTCGCCGACAATGCGCGCCAGCGCGTCGGCGGGGCCTCCGGGCGGGAACGGCACGAGTATGCGAACAGCCTTGTTCGGGTACGCCGATTGCGCGATCGAACTGCCCGGCAGAACCAAGGCAAGCGCGGCGATTGCCGCTCGAAGCGAGCCGCGCGAGAGTGAGGAGAATTGCATGTGCATCCTTCGACGAGGTCACTGAAGTCGCGTATATCCAAGCGCGTCGATTTCCCGCGCGCGCTCGGCCAGCCTCGAATATTCGACCGGATCGACGCGCGCGAAACCGAGAAGCTGGAGCGTCGCGCGCGTTTCTGCGAGGTCTGCCGTGGTCGCGACCGCGTCGAGAGCGGTGATCAGGCGCGTCCTCACGTCTTGCGCCATCGCGCAGGACGCGGCGAGAAACGGCATCGGTGTCGAAGGCGTGCGCGCGATAACCCGCAGGCGCGCGGCGACGGCCGGCTCGTGATGGCGAAGCAGATCATGCCACCACGCGTCGAGCGGTCCCGCGTCGGCAGCGCCAGTCAGCAGGCTGTCGACGACGCGCCGCGGCGTGACGACGGGGCCAATCGTTGTCCCGAACAGGCGGCCGCCCGCGGCCAGCGCGCGAGCGGAGAAGAAAGCGCGCGGCGCCTGATAACCGCTTTGCGAATCCACCGTGGTGAACACGAGTCGCGTCCCCGCCAGCTCGCGATCCGACGATATGCGGCTGTCGGCGCGAACGACGATATCGCTCCAATAGCGCGGTGCGGCGCCGAAGCGCGCCGGCGACGGAATCGGCACTGCCAGCAGCATCGGACGCGCAGCGGTCGCATCGTTCCACGTCGCCCACGGATATCCGCACATCATCGCGCACCCGAGATCCGGCCTCCGCCAGAGCTCGGTGAGCGGCGCCGGCGCCGCATGGTCGATCACGTGGAGCGGCACGTCGGCGTGGATGGCGATCCAGGCGAACAGTCGTCGCCACGCGCCGGCGACCGCGTCGTTGAGTGCATACATGCGCGCATTGGCGATCATCGGCGATCTAGAGATACCGCAGCGTCTGGCCGATGCCAAGGTGCGCGGCCTTGACGAGCATTGCTGCGCCGAGCGCGATGTCCGACAACGACAAGCCACGATGCCAGAGCAGGATCGTCTCGTCGTCGCGCTCCCGTCCCGGCTTCTTTCCGGCGACGATTTGACCCAGCTCGGCGTGCAGCGTCGCCTCCGCTAGCTTGCCGGCGTCGACGTGGGCGCGCAATGCTCCGAATTGCCCGGACTTACATTGACCCCAATCGTCGACGACGAGCTTGTCCATCACGTCGGTCAGCGAAAGCTCGACCGCGCTCATCGTTCCGTACGGGACGACGAACGCCGACGGCTTGATCCACGCGGTCTTTAGCATCGGCGCGGGCGCGTCAAGGCGCGAAGCCTCGACGACGATGTCGGCGCCCGTGACGCACGATTGCCAATCGTCCGTCGCCACGACCGGCTTGTCCAAATCTCTCGTAAGGCGTGCGGCGAAGGCGGCGCGCGACTCGGGCCGCCGCGAGTGCACGCGAATTTCCGCAAAATCGAATAGCCGGTCGAGTAAACGCACGTTCCAGTAGGCGGTTCCGCGCGCGCCGATGTGGCCGAGAATGCGGCTGTCCTTGCGGGCGAGGTGTTTCGCCCCGAGTGCGGTGACCGCGCCCGTGCGCATGTCGGTAAGGCCGGCGGCGTCGATGATCGCGACCGGTTGTCCGGTGTGCGGATCGAATAGGTTGAGCAGCCCCATTTCGGACGGCAGGCCGCGCCGATAGTTGTCGACGTAATCGCTCACGACCTTGACGCCGGCGAGCCGCATCGGTGCGACATAGCCGCGCAGCACGTTGAAATGGCCCCGGATCGCGGCGCCGTCGCTGTCGTGTCCCGGGATCAGGTGCATGCGCGGCTCGATGACAGTCTGGCCCTCGCCTTGCGCCCGGAGCCCAGCTTCGACGGCGGCGAGAATTTCGTCGTCGGTCAACGCCAACGCCGCCACATCGGGGCCATTGAGGTACGTTAGGTCGAGCGCGGCAGGAGCGGAAGGCACAGCGTAGAATTCGCGCGGAGGAATCAGCCATTGTGCAAGGGAGCCGGTGATGCTGCAACGTGCACGCATTGAGGGAACGCGCCGCGCCGACCGCATCATTCGCTCGCCGCGTGGTACGGCGTTGACCGCGAAGTCGTGGCAGACCGAAGCGCCACTCCGTATGTTGATGAACAATCTCGACCCGGATGTGGCCGAAAATCCGAAGGAGCTCGTCGTCTACGGCGGCATCGGACGCGCCGCGCGGAACTGGGAATGCTTCGATGCAATCGTCGCGGCGCTCACCGATCTTGGCGCGGACGAGTCGCTGCTGATCCAGTCGGGCAAGCCGGTCGGCGTCTTCCGCACGCATCCTGACGCGCCGCGCGTGCTGATCGCGAATTCCAATCTGGTGCCGAAGTGGGCGACGTGGGACCACTTCAACGAGCTCGATCGCAAAGGCCTGATGATGTTCGGCCAGATGACGGCGGGCTCGTGGATTTACATCGGCAGCCAGGGGATCGTGCAAGGGACCTTCGAAACGTTCGGCGAGGCGGGGCGGCAGCACTACGGTGGCGAGCTCGCCGACAAATGGATCCTCACCGCAGGATTGGGCGGCATGGGCGGCGCGCAGCCGCTCGCGGCGACGATGGCGGGGGCGTCGATGCTGGCGATCGAATGCCAGCAGTCGCGGATCGACATGCGCTTGAAGACCCGCTATCTCGATGTCCAGGCGAAAGACCTCGATGACGCGATTGCGCGAGTGCGCGAAGCGTGCGCAAAACGGCGGCCGGTGTCGGTAGGCCTCCTTGGGAACGCAGCGGAGATCCTGCCGGAGCTCGCGCGCCACGGCGTGCGGCCCGACATGGTGACCGATCAGACGTCCGCGCACGATCTCGTCTACGGCTATCTGCCCGCCGGTTGGAGCGTCGAGTCGTGGCGCGCGGCGCAGTCCAATCCGGCGCAGCACGTCGAGCTGGTCGCTGCGGCCAAGTGCTCGATCAAGGCGCACGTCGAGGCGATGTTGGCCTTTCACGCGCAGGGGATCCCGACGTTCGACTACGGCAACAACATCCGCCAGGTGGCGCACGACGAAGGCGTGACGAACGCATTCGACTTCCCCGGCTTTGTTCCCGCCTACATCCGGCCGCTGTTCTGCGAAGGCAAGGGACCGTTTCGCTGGGTCGCACTATCGGGCGATCCCGGAGACATTTATGCCACCGATCGCAAAGTCAAGGAGCTGTTCAAGGACAACGCGCATCTGCATCGCTGGCTCGACATGGCCGCTGCGCGGATCGCGTTCCAGGGATTGCCGGCGCGCATCTGCTGGTTGGGCCTGGGCGAGCGCCATCTCGCCGGCCTCGCCTTCAATGAAATGGTGGCGACGGGCGAGGTCAAAGCGCCAATCGTCATCGGCCGCGATCACCTCGACACGGGTTCGGTGGCGAGCCCCAATCGCGAAACCGAATCGATGGCCGACGGCTCTGACGCCGTATCGGACTGGCCGTTGTTGAACGCGCTGCTGAATACTGCCGGTGGCGCGACGTGGGTGTCGATTCACCACGGCGGCGGCGTCGGGATGGGCTACTCGCAGCACGCGGGTGTCGTGATCGTCTGTGACGGCACGCCGGCCGCGGCGAAACGGATCGAACGCGTGTTATGGAACGATCCCGCGTCGGGCGTCATGCGCCACGCCGATGCGGGCTATGCGAAGGCGATCGACGTCGCAAAGCGCAAGAAACTCAATTTGCCGATGTTGCGCTAGTCAGAATACCCACAGCTCGGATTTCGGCATTTCCAGCCATTGCGGCCCGGGCGCGAGCGGACGATCGCCGTATGCGCGGACGCTCGCCTCGCCGATGTGGAAAAGATGTTCCCATTTATCGCCCAAGTACATCGACGTCGAGAGATCGGCGGCGAGACAATTGTCGCCCGGCCCATCGGCCAGCCGGACGCGTTCGAGCCGAATCATCGCGGTGCCGTCGGCGCCCGCCTTGGCGCCCGCTTTCGCCGCGCCCCACAACTTCCAGCCGGCACCTTCGAGCAGTGCGGAGCCGTTGTCGATCGCGACGATCTTGCCGGTCAGCCGATTGTTGCTGCCCATGAAATCGGCGGTGAACAGCGATTCGGGCGTGCTGTACATCTGCAACGGTGTGCCTTGCTGCTCGATCTTGCCGCCGTTGAGAAGAAGAATCCGATCCGACATGGCGAGTGCCTCGCCCTGGTCGTGCGTCACGCACAACGCGGAGAGCTGCATGCGGACGATCAGCTCGCGGAGCCACGCCCGCGCTTCCTCGCGGAGCTTGGCATCGAGATTCGACAGCGGCTCGTCGAGCAGGATCACCGGCGGGTTGTAGACGAGCGCACGCGCCAGCGCGACCCGCTGTTGTTGCCCGCCCGACAGTTGGTGCGGAAAACGGTCGCCCAGATGGCCGAGCGAAAGTTGCGCCAGCGCGTCCTTCACGCGCGTGCCGACTTCGCCCGTCGCGATTTTGCGGATCTTCAATGCATACGCGACGTTGTCGAACACGGTCTTGTGCGGCCAAAGCGCATACGATTGGAACACGAGGCCGAGGTTGCGGCTCTCGGCCGGGATGTCGACGCCGGCGGCACCGTCGAAGACGGTTTTCGCGCCGATCCGGATCGCACCTTCGTGCGGCGCTTCGAGCCCCGCGACGGCGCGGAGCAGCGTCGTCTTGCCGCTGCCCGACGGGCCCAGCAACGATACGACTTCGCCGCGATTGAGCGTCAGCGCGACGCCTTTCAGGATCGGATTGTCGCCGTACTTGAGATGCAGGTTTTCGACGCTGAGCTCGGCCATGGAATGTTCCTCGCGATTACGGCTCAGTCGCGGAGCTTCACACCAAAGCGCAGCGCGAACGCGAGACCGATGAAGACCAGCACAATGTTGATGAGCGACAGCGCGGCGACGACGTCGATCGCACCGCCCTGCCACAGCGAGACCAATTCCGCGCCGATGACTTCGGTCCCCGGCGCCAGCAGGTAGACGCCGGTCGAATACTCGCGCTCGAAGATCATGAATACCAGCAACCACGAGCCGATGAGGCCGTGGCGGATCAGCGGAAGCGTGATCTCGCGCGAAATCCTCCCGCGGCTCGCGCCGACGGTGCGCGCCGCTTCCTCGAGCTCGGTCGACACCTGCATCATCGACGACGAGATCAGCCGCATGCCGTAGGCGAGCCAGACAACCGTGTAGGCGATCCACATGCTGAAGATCGTCTGCCGCAGCGGTGTCAGCGGCGGGAAGAACAGGAACACCCAGAGGAATGCGAGACCGATCAGCAGTCCCGGCACCGCGCGTGGGACGAGCACCAGATAGTCGACGATTCGCGACCAGCCGTCGTTGCGCCGGTGTGTCGCAAAGCCGATCGCCGTGTAGCACGCGACGGTGATGGCGCCCCCGACCGTACCGATGAGAATCGTGTTCCAGATCGCGCGAACATGCGTGGGCTCGTCGAAGACGGCGCGGAAGTTGTCGAGCGTGAACGCCTCTGCGAGGTTCACGCCGAAGCCCCAGTTGGTGACGAACGCGCGCAATGCGATGCCGGACAGCGGCACGATGACGCTGACGAACAGCCAGAATCCGATCAGTCCGACCGCAAACCACTTCCATTTGCCCAGCGGCAGCTCGCGAATGCGCCCGGCCTTGCCTTTGATCGTCGCGTACCTCCGCGCATTCTGTAAGAGCTTGCGTTGGAGGAGCACGAGGGGAATCGTCAGCGCCACGATGCAGATTGCGACGGCCGCCATCAAGTGATAGGACGGCGTGCCGAGCTTGTTGGTCAGCTTGTAAAGGTAGGTCGACAGGACGAGATGACCTTCGGGATCGCCCAGCACCAGTGGGAGGCCGAACAACTCGATGCCCAGGAAAAACACCAGGACAGCCGAGAACAAGAGCGCCGGCATGATCAGCGGGAGGCTCACCGTTGCGGCAACGCGAAACGGCGACGCACCGGCAATTCGCGCCGCCTCCTCGACATCGGAACCCAGGTTCTTAAGCGCGGACGACGCGTAGATATAAACGTTCGGCACATGCGTGAGCCCCGCGATGACCGCCATTGCCGGCAGCGAATAGATTCCCCACGGCACGCCTCCGAACAGCTCGGTCGCCCACACCGAATAGAAGCCCACCGGCCCCGCGGCGACAACGTAACCGAACGCCAGCACCATCGGCGAAACGAAGCTCGGCACCAGCAGCATCGGCTCGATCCAGCGTTTGCCGGGAAAGTCCGTGCGCTCCATCACGAATGCCAGCACGCCGCCCAGCGGAATAGCGATCAACGTCATCCCGCCCGCAAGCAGGACCGAATTCAGGAGCGCTTGCCAGAAGTCCGAGTCCGCGAAAATGAACTCGTAGGCATCGAGACCGAACGTCTTCCTCGCGTCGAAAAACGGCGCCGAAAGGAAGCTTTGATAGAAGATCAGCGACAGCGGCGCCAGCACCGCCGCCGCCGTCACCAGGATCGTCAGCGCGCGCGGCAGATTAGCGAGCAGCGCCGATCCGTTCGACGAACCTCTGAAAGGCGCGGGCGAATTCGCGACGGTGGCCATAGAGCGTCCCGAGAACTTTTGAGGCGCCGCGCCGAACGCCGCGGCGCCGGCAAATCGAGCGTTACTTGGCGCCGGCCGCGAGCGACGCCTTCCAGTTATTCAGGAATTCGAGCCGCTTCTTGGAATCCAGGTAACCGACGATCTCCGCGCTCACCGGAATCGGCTTCACGTTGTTGCCGAGCTGCTTGTTGAGTGACGCCGCCGTGTACTCGGCGTCGACGTCGTTGCGGATCGAGAACAGCTCGACGTCGCCGCCGATCAGTTTCTGGCCGCGCGGCGACAGGATGTAGTCGACCCAGAGCTTCGCGGCGTTGGGGTGCTTAGCCTGCTTGCCGATGAACAGCACGCGCGACAGCACGAGCGTGTAGTCCTTCGGCAGCACGACACCCAGGTTCTGATCTTTTTTCGCCCGCACGAGCGCGTAGGAGCCGAGCACGTTGTAGCCCAGCAGATGCTCGCCTGACGACACCTTTTCCAGCATGTTCCCGGTGCTCGAATAAACACGATAACCGGTTGCGCCGAAGCCCTTTTCGAGCTCCTTCAGGTCCTTGAAGTATTTCGCGTCTTGCACCATGAACATGAATCCGACGCCGCTTTTCTCGATGTCGTACGTCGTGACTTTGCCCTTGAACTTGTCGACCTTGCTATTGATGATCTTGGCGAAGCCCGCGTGGTCCTGCGGGATTTCGTCGCCGGTGACGAGACGCTTGTTGCAGATGAAGACCGCCGGCTCGTACGTCGTGCCATACGCCTGGTT
>CATPAO010000227.1 GCA_955652025.1 Casimicrobiaceae bacterium | reverse complement strand
CCGAAGCAGCCGATCCATTCGCCGGTCGCGAGCTTCGGCAGATACTTTTTCCGCTGCGCCTCGCTGCCGTACGTGTAGATCGGAAACATGACGAGCGAGCTCTGCACGCTCATCATCGAACGGTAGCCGGAATCGACGCGCTCGATCTCGCGCGCGATCAGGCCGTAGCTGACGTAATTGAGACCGGCGCCGCCGTACTCGTGCGGGATCGTCGGTCCGAGCATCCCGAGCGCGCCCATCTCGGTGAACACCGCCGGCTCGGTCGTCTCGTGGCGAAACGCGTTGGTGACCCGCGGCAGCAGTTTCTCCTGCGCGTAGGCGTGCGCCGTCTCCCGCACCATTCGCTCCTCTTCGGTCAGCTGGTCGTCGAGGAAAAGCGGATCGTCCCACTTGAACGTGGGCTTGGCGGCGGCGCGGTCGGGGGCGTTCACGCGAATTTCCGGATGGCGGGGAACGGTGATTATCGCGCCGCGGCGTCGGGAATGACAGCGGTCGCCTCGATCTCGACCCGCGCGCGATCCTCGAGCAGTGCCTTGACCTCGACCGCGGTCATTGCCGGGAAGTGGCGCCCCATCACCGTCCGGTACGCGGTGCCGAGCGCGCGATAGCTCGCAACGTATTCCCGCTTGTCGACGACGTACCAAGTCAGCCGGACGATGTGTTCCGGGCGGCCGCCCGCCTCCGCCAGCACCGCGACGACGTTCGCCAGCGCGGTTTTCGCCTGCGCGACGAAATCGTCGGATTCGAATTTCTGTGTTGCGTTCCAGCCGATCTGCCCTCCGACGAACACCAGCGTGCCGCGCGCGGCGACACCATACGCGTAACCCTTCGGCGCGACCCAGCCCGCAGGCTGCAGGATCTTCATTTCTTATCTCCCGCAGACAATACCCGCAAGCGAAAGCGCTGCAGCTTGCCGGTCTCCGTCCGCGGCAATCCGGCGACGTATTCGACGGCGCGCGGATACTTGTACGGCGCGATCCGCTCCTTGACGAACGCCTGCAACGCAGCGGTCAGCGCAGCGTCGCCGACCTCCCCGGGCTTCAGCACGACGAAGGCCTTGACGATCTGGCCGCGCTCCTCGTCCGGGACGCCGACGACGCCGCATTCGGCAACGGCCGGATGCAGCAGCAGCGCGCCTTCCACCTCGGGGCCGGCGATGTTGTAGCCGGCGCTGATGATCATGTCATCGGTGCGCGCCTGATAGACGTAAAAGCCGTCGGCGTCGACGAGGTACGCGTCCCCCGTGTAATTCCAACCGTCGCGCACGTAATTCGCCTGCCGGTCGTCGGCGAGATAGCGGCATCCGGTCGGACCTTTGACGGCAAGCCGGCCGACCTGTCCCGGCGGCAGCGGACGTCCTTCGGTATCCATCACGCAGGCGCGGTAGCCCGGTACAACGACGCCGGTGGCACCGGGTCGCGCGTGCGCCTCGTCGTGCGAAATGAAAATGTGCAGCATCTCGGTCGCGCCGATGCCGTCGATGATTTCGATGCCGGTGGCGTCTTTCCACAGCCGCCGCGTCGCCGCGGGCAGTGCTTCCCCGGCGGATACGCATTTGCGCAAGCTCGACGTGTCGCAATCGGAAGCGAGGCCGGCCATCGCCCGGTACGACGTCGGCGCGGTGAACAACACGCTCGCACGCCGCGCGGCGATCGCCGACAGCAGATGTTCCGGCGCGGGACGCTCGACCAAGAGCGTCGCCGCACCGATCCGCAATGGAAAGAGCAACAGCCCGCCCAGGCCGAACGTGAACGCGAGCGGCGGGCTGCCGGTGAACACGTCGCCGGCATGGGCCTTGAGCACATGCCGCGGCCAGCAATCGCAGGCGGCCAAGAGGTCGCGGTGAAAATGCATCGTCCCCTTTGGCTTGCCGGTCGTGCCGGACGTGAACGCGATCATTGCCGTGTCGTCGGTTGCCGTGTCGACGTTCGCGAAGGTCGGCGGCTTCGCTCGAGAACGTGCCTCGATCCCGTCGCCCGCGGTCGATTCGAACAGCGCCACCGTCTTCAACGTCGGCGCAAGCGCGCGCGCCGCGGCGAGATCGTCGACCAGGCGAGCATCGCACAGCGCGTGCGATATCTGCGCCTTGTCGATCACGTCGACCAGCTCCTTGCTGCGCAAAAGCGGCATCGTCGCGACCGCGATCGCGCCGGCCTTGACGACCGCGAGCCAGCATGCCGCCATCATCGGCGTATTCGGGCCGCGCAGCAGAACGCGATTGCCGGGCACGACGCCGAGATCCTCGACCAGCACCCGCGCGATGCGGTTGACGCGATCGGCGAGCGCCGCGTAGCTCCATTCGACGCCGGATGGCGCGAGGATGGCGGTGCGTTCGCCCCATCCGCGTTCGAGCGCGCGATCCACGAGCTCGACGGTGGCGTTCATCCGCGGCGGATAGTCGAGCTCCGGCAGGTCGAACACGAGCTCCGGCCATTGCTCGCGCGGCGGCAGGTGGTCGCGCGCGAACGTGTCGACGTGCGCCGTGTAACTCATGACTTGGAGAATGGCGACGAGGTGCTCTTGAGCACGTCGCGGCCGACGATCAACCGT
>CATPAO010000226.1 GCA_955652025.1 Casimicrobiaceae bacterium | reverse complement strand
GTTGTACGCGTACCAGGCGCCCGATTTTTCGACGATGCGATGCGTGACGCCGAGCTCGACGATTTCACCTTCGCGCGAAATGCCCTCGCCGTAGAGGATGTCGAACAATGCCTCGCGGAATGGCGGCGACACCTTGTTCTTGACGACCTTGACGCGCGTTTCGTTGCCAACGACCTCTTCGCCGCGCTTGATCGAGCCGATGCGCCGGATGTCGAGACGTACCGATGCATAGAACTTGAGCGCGTTGCCGCCGGTGGTTGTTTCGGGGTTGCCGAACATCACGCCGATCTTCATGCGGATCTGGTTGATGAAAATCACGAGCACATTTGCGCGCTTGATGTTCGATGCAAGCTTGCGGAGCGCCTGGCTCATCAAGCGCGCTTGCAGACCGGGCAACTGGTCGCCCATTTCGCCCTCGATCTCGGCCTTGGGCACGAGCGCCGCCACCGAGTCGATGACGATGATATCGACGCCACCCGAACGCACGAGCATGTCGGCGATCTCGAGACCTTGCTCGCCAGTGTCGGGCTGCGAAATCAGCAATTCGCCGACGTTGACGCCGAGCTTGCCCGCGTAGACGGGGTCCAGCGCGTTTTCAGCGTCGATGTACGCCGCGGTGCCGCCGGCCTTTTGCACCTGCGCCACCACCTGCAGGCAAAGCGTGGTCTTGCCCGACGATTCGGGTCCGTAGATCTCGACAACCCGCCCGCGCGGCAGGCCGCCGACGCCGAGCGCGATGTCGAGGCCGAGCGACCCGGTTGCGATGACCTGCAAATCATTTTGAATCTGGGTCTCGCCCATTTTCATGATCGAGCCCTTGCCGAACTGCTTTTCGATCTGCGCGAGCGCGGCGGCCAGCGCCTTGACCTTGTTGTCGTCCATGGAGTGTCCTGCCGTCGAGAGACTCATTTTTAGTTTAGGCCTTTCAAGTGGCGTCGAAGTGGCCTAAGCGGCCAGTCGGAAACGATTATGGCATAGAACGATCGTTCGAAGCTAGTGGCCAAAATGCCCAACCGAACTACTGCTGTCATAATATGGCAGTAGTTGATGCTCCACTGGACCGACTCGAAAAGCATCCTCCGACATGTCGCGTGCCGAACGCCTTCTGGCGCTGATCCAACGCCTGCGAAGCCACCGCTATCCTGTCAGCGGCGCGTCGTTGGCTGCTGATCTCGGCATCAGCCTCCGCACGCTTTATCGCGACATCGGCGTGCTGCAGGCGCAAGGCGCGCGGATCGACGGCGAGCCGGGGATGGGCTACGTGCTCCGTCCGGGCTTCATGCTGCCACCGCTCATGTTCTCCGACGAAGAGATCGAGGCGCTCGTTCTCGGCTCGCGCTGGGTGGCCGATCGCGCCGATCACCGCCTCGGGCATGCCGCGCGCAATGCGCTGTCCAAGATCGCCGCGATACTCCCGCCCGACCTTCGCCACAGCCTCGATACGTCCGCACTGATGGTCGGACCCGGAGAGCCCGTCGCGGCCGGCGACACCGACCTGGGCGCGATCCGGCAGGCCATTCGGGCGGAGCGCAAGATCGCGATCACCTACGTCGATCTGAAGGAGGTCGAGACGCGCCGCACGATCTGGCCGTTCGCACTGGCCTATTTCGACCGCGTAAGAGTCGTCGCCGCATGGTGCGAGCTTCGGGCGGATTACCGTCACTTTCGCACCGACCGGATTGTGGCCCTGTCGGTGGCCATCGATCGATATCCGCGCCGGCGCCACGCGTTGTTGAAGGAATGGCGCGAGGTGGAAGGTATTCCCGAACAGTAGTCGCATCTTGCTACTGACAGGGTTTGTCAGGGACAAAGCTAACCATGGGCATTCCCGAGTCAAGTCCGCACGAATTGCTGCGGCGCTCGGGCACAAAACAGATCATCCCATTGGAGCCTCACCATGACCGATCCCAACTTCCTCATCCTCTATGTCGACAACCCGCTCGCCGCCGCTGCCTTCTACGCCGATTTGCTGGACCGTCCGCCGATCGAGTCGTCGCCTACCTTTGCGATGTTCGCGCTGGATTCCGGCGTCATGCTGGGGTTGTGGGCGAGACGCACGGTCCTGCCTGTCGCGGCGCCTGCCGCCGGCGGCAGCGAATTGGCGTTCTCGGTCGCTCGTGCCTCGATCGTCGATGCCATGCATGCCGATTGGCGCAAGCGCGGGCTCACGATCGCTCAGTTGCCGACCGATATGGACTTCGGTCGCACGTTTGTCGCCGTCGATCCCGATGGCCATCGCTTACGCGTCTTCGCGCCGGCGCCGTGACTTCGAGGTTCATGGGACCATTCCCGCGCTCGCGGCCTTCGCCGCTGCGCTGCCCACAGAGGGCGATCAATTCGCGCCTTGGGGCGGCCCGGCGGCGCTCATTCGACGCGGTCGATCAACCCACGCAACGCGATCGCCACCGACGCTTGTCGAACCTCGGCGCGGTTTCCCGGAAGCTGATGCGTGACGGCGATCGTGTCGCGGCCACGGCAGGACCACGCGATGCACACCATCCCCACCGGCTTTGCCGGCGTCCCGCCGCCGGGTCCCGCGATGCCGGTCACGGCGACGGCAATCGTCGCGACGCTGTGCGCGAGGGCGCCTTGCGCCATGGCGATCGCAGTTTGCTCCGACACCGCACCGTGCGCGGCGATCGTCGCAGGCGGGACGCCGAGCGATTCGATTTTCGCGTCGTTCGAGTACGTGACGAAGCCGCGGTCGAACCAATCGGAACTGCCGGCGATGGCGGTGATTGCGCCGGCGACGAGCCCCCCGGTGCACGATTCGGCAGTCACGACCCGCCGTCCGCGCGCGATCAGCCGCCGGCCGAGATCGGCCGCGAGGCGCTCGATCTCGTCATCGCTCATCCGCGTTCGTCGGGCCGTGCGCGATAGTGATACGTATACGCGGTCTCGAAGCCAAATCTCCGGTACGTGGCAAGCGCGGGCGCGTTGCTCGCATCGACCTGCAGATACGCATGCGAAGCGCCGTGACTCCACGCCCACACCAGCAGATCGCTGACGATTTGCGTTGCGACCCCGCGTCCACGGAACGCGGCGGCGGTCACCATGTCGTAAACACCCGCGAGGCCGTGCTCGAGCGCAACTTGCCCGCAGCCCACCGTCTCGCCGTCGATTCGCGCAAGTACGGCGCGGTTCACGAGCGGCGTGTTCGTTAGCCGTTCGAGATGCGCGGCGCGCTGCTCCGCCGTCGAGCCGCGTAACGCGCCGACGGCGTCGACGAACTCCGCGACCGGCGGTGCCGCCAATTCGACATCGGAATCGCCCACCGCTTCCGGCGGACGAGCGAGCGGCGCCAGTTGGACACGTGTCGGATCGAAGCTCACATAGCCGCGCGCCTCTAGCGCCGCCTCGAGATTCGCCGGTTGGATGAATGGCGTGATGCGGAATAGCGTCGGCAGACCGCGCGCCGCGTACAACCCCTCGCAGAAGTCGATCTTCGCTTCAAGCGGCAACGTCGAGCCGAAATGCGCGTTGACGCTTCGCGCGCGGCGGGACTTGCCCGGCGACACGCGCAACAGCCAGCCGTCGTAGAAGAGCTGCCGCTGGGTCTGTAACGCGTTGAGCCCCGCCTCCTCGATCCGGATCCATTCGATGCCGGCCATGTCATCTACCACCCAACTTATGGTTAACCATTGCCTGCGCTTGGCCGCGCCGGTGCTCAAGCAGGGCTACGTGAAATGCAAGGCTGCGCTGATAATTCGCGCCAGGCGAATCAGGTCCGGCCCTTGCCCCGGTTTTCAGGCATGAAAATGCTCGTGCCCACCGGCGTTACGTCGGGCGGAAGTT
>CATPAO010000225.1 GCA_955652025.1 Casimicrobiaceae bacterium | reverse complement strand
TGGCCTACGCGTACCCCTGTCAACGCTTCGCGCTGCGCCTCGCGGCACCCCGCGCATGACTCGGGGACAGTGTGATTTGCTACACCTTCACCGTCAGGGACTCTCACCCTTTACTCCTTGCCGGTCTCCCGGCGCTACCACTGAAGGACTTCGACCGGAACGCTGAACACGTACCCGGCGCCGCGTTCGGTCTTGATGAATTCGGGCTCGGAGGGATTCACCTCAATCTTGCGCCGCAGCCGCAGGATCTGGACATCGATGGAACGATCGTAGACCTCCGCGCCATGCAGGCGCGAGAGCTCGAGTAGCTGGTCGCGCGACAGCACCCGCTGCGGCGCCGCGCACAATGCCTGCAGCAGGCCGAACTCGCCGTTCGTGATCTCGACGCGCCGGCCGCCGGGGTCGACGAGCCTGCGCGTCAGCAGGTTGAGCTCCCAGCCGGCGAAGCGATACGCGCGTCGACCCTCGTCACGCGCGGGCATCAGGTCGCGCGCCGTCTGATACCGGCGCAGGACCGCACGGATCCGCGCAAGCAGTTCGCGCGGGCTGAACGGCTTGACGATGTAGTCGTCGGCGCCGAGCTCGAGCCCCATGACCCGGTCGGCCTCCTCTCCCTTACCGGTCACGATGATGATCGGAACCGCGGAGGTCTCGCGAAGCTTACGGGCGAGCAGCATGCCGTCCTCCTCCGGCAGCCTCAGGTCGAGCACGACGAGATCGACGGCGTGCTCGTCAAGCGCTCGCGCCATGTCCGCCCCGGTCGCGCCAGTGGTCACGCGGAGCTGGTTCGCGCTGAGATAATCGGCGATCAGCGCGCGGATGGCCGGGTCGTCGTCGATCGCGAGAATATGGGGCCGAACGGAAGCGCTCATGGGCCGGCAGATAATTGCACTCGCAAGGCGATTGAATGCACCGGAAATAGTGTAAGCCCAGGCTGCCAACCAGAGGAAACCCGCGCACGAACCGCTCGCGCAATGGGCAAGGAGTTCGCCGATACCGAGCGCGCCGATCAGCAGCTCTCGAGCGGCAATTAAACGTATCGGCAACCGTTCCGGCGGCGAGCGCGCCCGACACGAACAGGATCGTGAGCCCTGCGTACTGAAGCGGCGCGTCACCGCCGACCTGGCGGATCGGGACGGTTTACTTCACGACCGACTGATCCTGCCCGAACAGCACTTGGCGCGATTGCTCGTCGCTGACGGCGGGCTTCGTGTTGACAGTCTTGGCTATCGCATACGCGCGTTGCACGGCCGGGCGCGCGGCGATCGCTTCCTTCCATCGCTTCAAGTTCGGAAACTCGCCGATGTCCTGCCCTTGGCGCTCCGGCTGGACCCACGGGTAGCTCGCGACGTCGGCAATGGAATAATCGCCGACGATGAATGCGCGTTCCGCGAGACGCTTGTTCAGCACGGCGTACAGCCGGCCGGTCTCCTTCAGGTAGCGCGTCATCGCGTACGGCAGCTTTTCCGGTGCATAAAGCCGAAAGTGATGGTTCTGCCCCGCCATCGGACCCAGGTTCCCCATCTGCCAGAACAGCCACTGGATGCAATCGAGCCGCGCGCGCAAAGCGGCGGGAATCAGGCGCCCGACCTTGTCGGCGAGGTAGAGCAGGATGGCGCCCGATTCGAACATCGCGAGCGGCGCTCCGCCGTCGGCCGGTGCGTGATCGACGATCGCCGGAATGCGGTTGTTCGGCGAAATGGCGAGGAAGGCGGGATCGAACTGGTCGCCCTTCGAGATGTTGATCGGCTTGAGCGTGTACGGCAGCCCCGTCTCCTCGAGGAAGATCGTGAGCTTGTGGCCATTCGGCGTCGTCCAGTAGTAAAGGTCGATCATTCGGCGTTCATCCAACGGGCACGAGGATTCGCGCGCTCAGAACGTACCAGGATAGGCGCCGCCGTCGATCAATAAGTTTTGACCGACGATATAACCGGCGTGCACGCTGCACAGAAAGGCGCACGCCGCGCCGAACTCGGCCGCCGCGCCAAAGCGGCCCGCGGGCACCGCATCGCTCGCCGCACGCGCGAAGTCCTCCACGGATTTGCCCGCGGTCTTCGCCTGCGCTGCGATCGTGCCGCGAAGCCGATCAGTGTCGAACGAGCCGGGCAATAGATTGTTGATCGTCACGTTGTGCCGCGCGACCTTGCGCGCCAGGCCGGCGGCAAAACCGGTCAGTCCGCTGCGGGCGCCGTTCGAGAGCGCCAGCACGTCGATCGGCGCCTTCACGGCCGACGACGTGATGTTGACGATGCGCCCGAATTTGCGCGCGATCATCGCGTCGAGCGTTGCCTTGATAAGCTCGATCGGCGTCAGCATGTTGGCGTCGAGCGCGCGGATCCAGGCGTCGCGGTCGAAGTCGCGGAAATCGCCGGGCGGCGGACCGCCGGCGTTGTTGACCAGGATGTCCGGCTGCGGGCACAGGGCGAGCGCCGCAGCGCGACCGTCGGGCGTCGTGATATCGCAGGCGACCCACGCGACGGACCGGCCAACACGTGCGCCGATCTCGTCGGCGGTGCGTCGTACGTCGTCTCGGGTGCGCGCCACGATCGTCACGTCGACGCCGGCGTCTGCCAACGCTTCCGCGCATCCGCGTCCGAGGCCCTTGCTCGCGGCGCAGACCAGCGCTTTGCGTCCGGCGATGCCGAGGTCCAAGCGAACGTCCTTCCGATTACGCCGCGCGCGCGGCGACCGCCCGTCGCACGTTCACGACGGTGCCGATTGCCACGACCAGGAGCGCCGCGATGACAAAGAACATCTCGCGCGCGAGGCCATGGTCGAGCATGAGGCCGAACCAGACCGGGCCGAGCGTCGCGCCGAGATCGAGACCCGAATACACGAAGCCGTAGACGCGCCCGGCGGCGCCCTTGGGTGTGGCGTTGCGCACGATCAGGTCGCGCGACGGTCCCGTCGCGCCGAGCACGATGCCGATCACCACGAACATCGGGACGATGAACGGCCGCGCGACCGCGCCGCTCGCCACCAGCACGAGCAACGCCGCACCGCCGAGGAGCCCCATCCCAGCGACGCGGTCGTGACGCGTCGTTCGCGCGGCGAGAAACCCGCCGGCGACGATCCCGGCCGTGCCGCCCAGCAGGTAGGCGGTCACCGCCGACGTCGCCAGCACCAACGGCACCGCGAGCCCGACGTTCAGCCCGGTCGGAAGGAACGTTTGCAAGCCCACCGACGCCATCGTCTGAAAAATGAAATAGCCGAAGCACAACAGGATCGCGGGCTGCAGGAACAGCGCGACGCTGGCGGAGAGCGTATGGGTCGCCGCGTCGTGCGCGCGTTGCGAAGCGAGATGGACGCGTTGCGACGCCAGCATTCCCAGCACGAGCAGGCCGACGATGCCCATTACGACGAGCGCCCAGCGCCAGCCAAACGCGGCGCCCAAGCCAAAGCTGACGATCGGCGCCAGCGCGTAGCCGAGATTGCCGCCGACGCCGTGCATCGAATAGGCGTAGCCGAGCCGCTTGGGGTTGACGTTCGCGTTCAGGATCGCGAAATCGGCCGGATGGAAGACGCCGTTGCCGACACCCATGACGGCCGCGGCGGGAAACAACCAGGCCGGGCCCGGGGCCAGCGATGCGCCGAGCGTTCCCGCGACCAGCAACGTCATGCCCGACAACAGCACCGGACGAGCGCCGAGGCGATCGACCGCAAATCCCGAAGCGAACTGCGTCACGCCGCTCGCGGCATAAAAGGTCCCGACGAGCGCGCCCAGCAGCGTGAACGAGACGTCGAATTCGGCGCGCAGCAGCGGAAAAAGCGGCGGCAGCGCAAGTTGCAAGAAGTGCGACAGGCTGTGCGCGATGCCGACGAGCACGACGATGCGGGCGTCGCGACGGAGCGAGTGGGCGCTGGCGGTATCCAAAACAGGCGGGGCGTGTAAGGCGCGGGCGAAGGGTTCACACTATAGCGCATGGCCGTTCTCCGCCAATCACAAATGGGACGTCACACAAATGGTCGACAAAGTGCATAAATCCGATGCCGAATGGAAAGCGCAGTTGACAGCGGAGCAGTTCAAAGTCGCGCGGAAAAAAGGCACCGAGCGCGCGTACAGCGGCAAGTACTGGAACAACCACGACCCCGGCATGTACAAGTGTGTCTGCTGCGGCGCCCCATTGTTCGATTCCGCAACCAAGTTCGAATCGGGGACCGGTTGGCCATCGTTCTGGGCGCCGATCGCCGCCGCCAACGTCAAGGAGGAGGCCGACAATTCGTTGTTCATGCGCCGCACCGAGGTGACATGCGCCACATGCGACGCGCACCTCGGTCACGTCTTCGGCGACGGGCCCGATCCGACCGGCCAACGCTATTGCCTCAATTCGGCGGCACTCGACTTCGAGCCGAAGAAATAAACGAGACCACGCCGGGACACGTTGGTCGACGGCGCGGCTTCCAGTGCTCGATGGCGGGCGCGGTCGCGGCGTATGTCCTTCCTTGCGCGGTTCGACACGAGGGGATATCTGCGAAGCCGCTACGCGCTTCCGTTACCGCAGGCCTGTTTCTATTTCGGTTGAGCGCACCGGTCGCGTCCTGGGCGCAGTCGATCTGTTGCGAAAGCCAGAATTACCAGCGGCAGTATTGCCCGGCGGGCATGCGCATCACCGGCGCGCGAATCCTCTCGCAACAGTCGAACGCGCCATGTATTCAAGACGAACCTGGGGTCACGCCAACAATGGGGTCTCGGTCAACCAGGGCTGCTCGGGGCAGTTCGCGCTGCAAGGCTTCCGACCGACCCGTTTAGCCGGGTGCGCAGCTCGCCTGCGAGAGCCGCAACTACCAACAGGAATTCTGTCCAGCTGGGTAGCGAATCGCCCGCAGCTGATGGAGTGGCGGTCGCGGGCACCGTGCATCCAGGGCCGGACGTGGGGCCATCGCGGCGACGGGGGCCGGGTCGACCAAGGCAGCAGCGCGATCTTCGCCTTCGAATCGCACCGACCATTTGCGACTCACCGGGGCGCGCGGCTCGCGTGCCTCAGCGATGATCGCGGGATCGAGCGCCGCATCACAGTTTGCATCCGGGGTATCGTCCATATCCCTGTTCCAGCATCAATTTCTTCCTCCTGATCATCGAGCGGTTCGGGCGGCGATCGCGCTCGCCCTCAGAGGCGGCGACGATCAGCCGAGTACGCGGGTGAGGAACGCGCCGATCGCGGCGATCTCCTCGGGCACCGCCGAATGCGGCATCGGATACGCGCGCCATTCGACCGCATATCCCGCTGCGACGAGTGTCTGGCGCGACAATTCGGCCCAGCGAAATTGCACGACCGGATCCAGCGTCCCGTGCGCCATGAAAATGGGAACGTCGCGGTTCGCGGCGCTCGCTTCGCTCGCGAGTGCCGCGGGTGCGATCAGATACGCCGACAACGCGATGATCCCGGCGAGGCGCTCGGCGTGCCGCAGCCCGGCGTGCAACGCGATCGCGCCGCCCTGCGAAAAGCCGGCGAGCACGATGCGACGCGCCACGATGCCGCGCGCCGCCTCGCGCGCGACCAGGGCCTCGATCCGGATCTGCGACCGCCGAACGCCGTCCAGATCCGCGCGGTTGTTGAAATCGTTCTCGCGGATGTCGTACCACGCTCGCATCGGATAGCCGTTGTTAATCGTCACCGGGGTCACGGGCGCGTGCGGAAACAGCAAACGCACCGGCGTCGATGCGGGGATGCTGAGCGCCGGAACGACTTCGGACCAGCCATGCCCGTCGTCACCAAGGCCGTGCAGCCAGATCACCGTCGCCGTGGGATTCGGCCCGGTCTCGACTTCGACGGCGGGAAGCAGTTCGGCGTTCATGGTTGACGGGTTTGCGGCAAAACGCGGCGCATTCTACCCGAGCCCGCCCGGATTGCCCGGTTAGAATGCGGCAGCGGCCATATAGACGGCTAGACGGGGACTTCGATCGGGGCACGACGGCTTCAAAGGAACACAATGTCGCGGAGATGACATGACGATTCCCCGAACCCCGCAGGCGCTGCCGTCGCGCGCGGACGAATTGACAGAGTGACGCCGAACGACACGCCTACAGGCATCGCGCAAGCGCGAGATGTGGAGGGCGCGCGTGCCTTCACGCCGGTCGCCGCCACCGGCACCGGCTATCGCGGCAAGCTGCTCCGCAAATACTTGATCCTCATTCTTTCGCTCGTCGGTGGCGCATTGCTCGCCTCCGGCGCGATCAGCGTCTATTTCGCGTACCACGAGTACAGAGGCGCGATCGGCGAATTGCAGCACGAAAAGGCGCTTGCGGCAGCGTCGCGGATCGAGCAGTACATCGGTCGAATCGAGCAGCAGCTTGCCTACGCCGCGCTACCCCAACTGGATCCGAGCGACGTCGAGTTGCGGCGTATCGAGTTTCTGAAGCTATTGCGTCAGGCGCCTGAAGTGACGGACATCGCGGAGCTCGACGCCACGGGACACGAGCAGATCGCGGTCTCGCGCCTCGGCATGGACAACGTGGGATCGAACAAGGACCGTTCGCAGGAACCCGCGTTTCGTAATGCAAAACGCGGGCAGCCTTGGTTCGGTCCCGTGTACTTCCTCAAGGAGACCGAGCCCTACATGACGATCGCCATCCGATCGGCTGGCGACAAAGGGCCCGTCACCGTTGCCGAGGTCAACCTCAAGTTCATCTGGGACGTCGTGTCGCGGATCAAGATCGGCGAAAAAGGGAAGGCATATGTCGTCGACAGCAGCGGGTTCCTTGTCGCCGATCCGGATATCGGGTTGGTGCTGCGCAAAACCAACCTGTCGCAACTCCCGCACGTCAAAGCCGCGTCCGGCAAGCAGGATTCGAGTGAACCGGCGATGCTCTCGACCGATCTTTCCGGCGCCCAGGTTTTGACCTCGGTGGCTCCGATCGAGCCCCTTAACTGGAACGTGTTTGTCGAACAACCGGTCGCGGAAGTCTATGAAAAGCTGAATGCCTCGATCCTGCGCACCGGATTGTTGCTCCTGGCCGGGCTCGTCATATCCGCGGTCGGCGCACAAGCGCTGGCGCGGGGGATGGCCAAGCCCATTCGAACGCTGGAAGAAGGCGCGCAGCGCATCGGCGCCGGCAACCTCGACCAGAAGATCGACGTCCGGACCGGCGACGAGCTCGAGGCGCTCGCCGATCGATTCAACCAGATGACCGGACAGCTTAAGGAGTCCTACGCCGACCTCGAGCGCAAGGTCGAGGACCGCACGCGCGCGCTCCAAAATTCGCTCGAGCAGCAAACCGCCATCAGCGAGATCCTGCGCGTGATCTCGGCGTCCCCCGCCGACGTGCAGCCGGTGCTCCGCGCCGTGGCGGAGCGGGCGGCGCATTTGTGCGAAGCGCCGTTCGCGCGAGTGCTGCTCGTCGACGGCGACGTGCTTCGTCCGACCGTCGACTATGGTTACGAGTCTGTGGGGCGGGATCCCATCCCCGTGGTACCCATCCCTCTGACCCGAGCCTCCGTCACGGGGCGGGCTGTGCTCGAGCGCGAGACCGTCCACCACGCCGACTTGGTTCCCCTCCTCGACACCGAATATCCCGACGCGCGGACGAACGCGGAGCTGGGCGGCTTTCGCGCGGTCCTGTCGGTCCCGCTGTTGCGCGAAGGCGACGCGTACGGCGCGATCTTCCTGTATCGCCGCGAGCCGCGGCCGTTTTCGCCCGACCAGATCGCGCTGGTGCAGACGTTCGCGCGCCAGGCCGCGATCGCGATCGACAACGTGCGCCTGTTCAACGAGACGAAGGAAGCACTCGAGCAGCAAACTGCGATCAGCGAAATACTGCGCGTAATCTCGAATTCGCCGACCGACGTGCAGCCTGTGCTCGACGCCGTCGCCGAAAGGGCCGCTCACCTGTGCGATGCGCCGATCGCCCGGGTGCTCCTCGTCGACGGCGAGGTGCTGCGACCGATGGCACTCTATTCGACCGGTGGCGCCCCGCTCCCGCTGGTCAACCCGACACCGCTCAAGAGGAGCTCCATCGGCGGACGCGCCGCGATCGATCGGGAGACGGTACACGTACCTGACATTGTGCCTCTGCTCGACACCGAGTTTCCCGACGCCAAGGAGAACGCACTGCCGCAGGGGATTCGCAGCGTCCTCGCTGTCCCGCTGGTGCGCGCAGGCGGCGCGTACGGGACAATCCTGCTCTGGCGCCGCGAGGCTCGGCCGTTCTCGCAGAAGCAGATTGCGTTGGTGGAGACCTTTGCCCGCCAGGCCGCGATTGCCATTAACAACGTGCGCCTCTTCAACGAGACGAAGGCGGCGCTCGAGCAGCAGACCGCGATCAGCGAGATCCTGCGCGTGATCTCGAGCTCGCCGACCGACGTGCAACCGGTACTTGAGGCAGTCGCCGAGCGGGCTGCGCACCTGTGCGACGCCCCAGTCGCGCGGGTGCTCCTCGTCGACGGTGACGTGCTTCGGCCGCTGGCTCAATATCCGAGCGATAGCGCGTCGACCCCAGCGGACAGGCCAACGTTGCTAAAGAGGACTTCCGTCAACGGACGTGCTGCCATCGACCGAGTGACCGTACACGTAGCCGACATCGTGCCCCTGCTCGACACCGAGTTTCCCGATGCCAAGGAGAACGCGCTGCCGCAGGGCATGCGTAGCGTCCTCGCCGTGCCGCTGGTGCGCGAGGGTGGCGCATACGGGACGATCCTGCTCTGGCGCCGTGAGCCCCGGCCATTTTCGCCTGACCAAATCTTGCTGGTGGAGACATTCGCCCGCCAGGCTGCGATCGCCATCAATAACGTGCGCCTGTTCAACGAGACTAGGGAAGCGCTCGAGCAGCAGACCGCGATCAGCGAGATCCTGCGCGAGATCTCGAGCTCGCCGACCGAAGTGCAACCGGTACTAGATGCAGTCGCCGAGCGCGCTGAGCGGATTTGCGACGCGGCCTTAGCG
>CATPAO010000224.1 GCA_955652025.1 Casimicrobiaceae bacterium | reverse complement strand
TATTGCATACTGATTGACGCGCGTCAAAACGGACCGATTGCGGCAATCATGTCGACGAGGCGACTTTTCTCGCCGTCCGAAACGTCACCGAACCATCTTGCGATCAGAAATTTCCGCCCCGTCGGCACGAAGCCTGCGCGTAGGCACACCCGATACGATTTATAGTCCCCGCAAAATCCGAACCAGGCCGGGCAGTCGTTCAGTTCGGCCGCCGCCGCGTCCATCATGATCTGCGCAACGCCTCCGCGCTCGGCGCATTCTGCGAATTGCGCGCGGGGCAGTCGCCGGTAAAACCCCGGTCGAACGCAAAGCCCACCCTCGAGGTAGACGTCGTTGAACCGGATCCAATTGCAAAAGCCAACCGTCTCCACGCGGTCGTCCGGCCATCGGTAGAGCGCCACGAACTGGCGCCATGCCGCGGGTGGTGTGGGAATGGCAAGCCCGCAGTTATCGCGGGGGATGGGAAACGGTTGCGCGAAGCTGTCGACGAACAATTGGGCCGCGAAGAAGTCGGCGTTCGGGACGCGCACCGCAGCGATTCGACCTTCGAGCCGATCGGGAGCTTCAACGATATCGATCATTGCGGTCTTTCACGCCGAGAGAACACGCGCCAGATCGTCGTGGGTTTTCCAATGGTCGCCGCAGGTCAGACGGGGGATGCACCACGGATCGGTGGTCGCGTCGACCGCTCGACCGTCAGTCGAAAACGCCGCGCGCATTTGGTGCCGTCGGCGACGACCAGGCAAATACTGGTGCACCAGAAATTCATTGTAGTGGCCGTAGGGGTATGCGAAATACGGCGTCGCGCGACCGCGCGTCTTCGTCGAGATGTATCGATACGCCGCAGCAATTTGTGCGTCCGCATCGGCTTCACAGTCGACTTCGCGAAAGTTAGCCTTCGCCTGCCGGGAATGCGCCACCTCCGGCAAGCCGGGATGCAAATGGTCCCAACTGTGGTTCGCGATCGACAGCATCGCGGAATCGATAGCGGGATTCCACCAATCGTCGTTCAACGAGCCATTGCGAAGGTAGGTGAAGCACGGGTCGAACTTCGACTCCATGATTGCTCGGGCGACAGGCGATGCGATCACGAAGCTCGTGCCGCCGACGTAGCGTTGCGCGCGGCCCTCGGCGGTGGCGCGGAAATCCTGCATGATGCCGAGAAAGCTTCGTTGCCGGCCGAATTCGGGATGGTCGAAATCGATGGCGTCGTATTCGGGTCCGTCGTCGAATGTCAGCGCGATGTAGCGGCGTTCGGCGTTCGACCAGCGAGCAAAGAGCGGCTTACGCCGGATCAGCCCGACCAACGTCGCGAGCGATACGATCTCGCATCCGGTTTCGACAATGGTCCCCAGGTCTTGCGCAAAAGCGATGTGATCGTTCGATTCATAGATCGAACCGAGCACGCGGTGCGAATGGTAGAGGAGTACGAATGCTTTCATTCAGGAAACCGTCAGTTGCGGGTCTCGCTCTCCGCCGCATACGTGAAGCTATCGGCGAAGAACTCTTCGGGCGGCAGTCGCCGCTCTCGCGTGAACTCGCGTCGCGCCGCGTCGATCATCGCCGGACCTCCGCACGCGTAAACCTGGTAGCCAGAGAGATCGTCGAAATCATCGAGCACGGCACGATGAACGAAGCCGGTGCGCCCGGGCCACGCGTCGTCGACTCTCGGCTCCGATAATACCGGGATGTACGTGAAACGGCCCGGATGCTCGGTCTGCCAGCGTCCGGGGAGGTCGGGGAGATACAGGTCCTGTTTCGAACGCGCGCCCCAGTACAGCACCATCGGCCGCTCGATCTCGTGATGGAGGACATGCTCGATGACGGCCTTGATCGGCGCGAAGCCCGTGCCGCCGGCGATGAAGATGATCGGCTTGTCGGACTCTTCGCGGAGGTAGAACGCACCAAGCGGTCCTTCGAAGCGGAGAATCTCGCGTCCCTTGTATTGCGTGAACAGCGCGTCGGAAAACAAACCGCCTGGCACGTGGCGGATGTGCAGCTCGAGCAGCTCGTCGGCGTGCGGCGGCGTTGCGAGCGAAAAGCTGCGGCGCTTGCCGTCCTTCAGCAACAGGTCGATGTACTGGCCGGCGAGAAATTGCAGCCGTTCGTTGGCGGGCAGCTTCAGCTTGACGATCGCCACGTCGGAGGCCGGCCTTGCGATCGACTCGATGCGGCAAGGGAGGCGCCGGATCTGGATGTCGCCGGCGCGTCGCACCTCGCGCACTTCGATCACAAGGTCGCCGAGCGGCTTGGCGCAGCAAAACAGCGCGAAGCCCTGCCGCTTTTCGTCCTCGGTGAGCGTCGACGCTTGGTACGCGCCGTAATCGACGTTGCCGTCGAGAATTTTTCCTTTGCACGTGCCGCACGCGCCATTGCGGCAACCGTACGGGATCATCAAATCGGCGCGCATCGCCGCCTGCAACACCGTCTCGTCGGTGTCGCAGGTGAACGCGTGATCGCTGGGCTTTATGGTAATCTGCATCGGGAATGTCGGCGTCGGTCGTCGCGTGCCGGCGCGCGCATCGATGGCAAGTTCGTGATCAGGATTTTGTTGATAGGCTGCGGGGACGTCGCGCTGCGCACCGCCGCGCTTCTGGCGGGCCGCGCGCGTTTGTATGGTCTCATCCGGCGCGACGATGCGGTCGCCAAGCTTCGCGCCCACGGTATCGTGCCGATCATCGGCGATCTCGATCGCCTCGACACGCTTCGCCGGCTCGCGACCGCCCCGTTCGCCGTCCTGCATTTCGCGCCGCCGCCGTCCGACGGTCGCGATGATCCGCGCACACAACGGCTGATCGCGACGCTCGCAAGGGCGCGGATTATACCGCAGCGTTTCGTCTACCTCTCGACGTCGGGCGTCTATGGCGACTGCGCCGGCGCGCGCGTATCCGAGGTTCGCGCCCGCCGCGCGCAAACGCCCCGCGCCCGCCGCCGCGTCGCGGCCGAAGATCGTCTGCGCGCCTGGGCAGGACGCAACGGTGTGGCACTTTCGATTTTGCGCGTTCCAGGCATTTACGCCGAAACGCGGCTGCCGCTCGACCGCATTCGCCACGGCACGCCGGTGCTCGCGGCGGAGGACGACGTCTACACCAGCCACATTCACGCCGATGACCTTGCGCGCGTCGCCGTGGCCGCGTTGTTCCATGGACGCGCGAATCGCGCCTATAACGCCACCGACGATTCGGAGCTGAAGATGGCGGGTTGGTTCGACCTGGTCGCCGATGCGTATCGCCTGCCGCGACCGCCACGCGTGGGCTGGGACGAAGCCGAGCGACGGATCGCGCCTATCCTGCTGTCGTTCATGAGCGAGTCGCGGCGGCTTTCGAATGCGCGGATGAAGCGCGAGCTGCGCGTGCGGCTCCGCTATCCGACGCCGCAGACGCTGCTCGCGGAAATTGCGCCGCGCGAGATGAAAAAACAACTTGCGTTGCCGATCTGATGGGCGTGGTCGAAAACGCAACGGCGCCGCGTTCCGCGCTGCCAGCGCTCTCGCCGCGCGCTCGAATCGACGCTTACGGACGGTTGCTCCGCCTCGACAAGCCGATCGGCACATTGCTCCTGTTGTGGCCGACGTTGACGGCGCTGTGGCTCGCGGCGTCCGGTGCGCCGGCGATCTCGCTCGTGCTGATCTTCATTGTCGGCACGCTGTTGATGCGCTCGGCCGGGTGCGCGGTCAACGACTGGGCCGACCGGGATTTCGACCTCCACGTCAAGCGTACGGCGAGCCGGCCGCTCGCGGCACGAATCGTCGCACCCTGGGAAGCGCTGGTGCTCGCGGCCGTGCTCGCGCTCTGTGCCTTCATACTGGTGCTGACGACCAATCGCGCGGCCATTCTGTGGTCGGTGCCGGCACTCGCGATTGCGATCGTCTACCCGTTCTGCAAGCGGTTTTTCGCGTTGCCTCAGGCATTTCTCGGCATCGCCTTCTCGTTCGGTGTTCCGATGGCGTTCGCCGCCGTCCAGAATTCGGTGCCGCCGCTTGCTTGGATACTGCTCGCGATCAACCTCTTTTGGGTCATCGCCTACGATACCGAGTATGCGATGGTCGACCGCGACGACGATATCAACGTCGGCATCCGCACGTCGGCGTTGACGTTCGGCCGGTTCGACGTCGCCGCCATCGCAGCGTGCTATGCGATCTATCTCGCCGGAATGGCGTGGGCTGGATCGATACGCACGATGGGTGCGATCTATTACGCCGGACTGTCGGCCGCATCCCTTATCGCGATTTACCATCTTTGGCTGATCCGGGATCGCGACCGCGATCGCTGCTTCCGCGCGTTTCTCGGCAACCATTGGCTCGGGCTCGCGGTGTTCGCCGGGACTGCGCTCGACTACGCCGCGCGCCTTGGTCGCTGGCCGCACAGCGGGTGATGCGGCGGCGCGGCCTGGCGCCGGTGCTGGCAGCCGATGCGCGGGTGCTGATCCTCGGTAGCTTTCCGAGCGAAGCCTCGCTCGCTGCGCGGCAGTATTACGCGCATCCGCGCAATCACTTTTGGCGGATCCTGGGCGCGGTGCTGAACGAGCCGCTGGCGGAATTGTCGTATGGCGCACGGCTGGCGCGCGTGCGCGCACGTCGAATCGCGATCTGGGACACGATAGTGGCGTGCGAACGCGCGGGCAGTCTCGACGCCGACATCCGCAACGCCGAGAGCGGGGAGATTGCGCGCGTGCAGCGTGTGGCACGTGAGCTCGCCGCCGTCTGCTTCAACGGCCGTACCGCCGCGCGCGGCGAATCAGCGTGGCGGACCGCCGGTTACGCGACGCTCGTGCTGCCATCGACCAGTCCCGCCTACACGATGCCGATCGCGATCAAGCTCGACGCGTGGCGTGTGCTCGCCCGCTGGCTCTAAGCGGGTTGATTGCATGGCAGGGGCGTTCGTCGCGATGTAATGCGCACCGCAATGCTGCATTGCATCATCGATCGACACGTTGCATATGACGACATTTGCGCTAAAGTCGCGGGCGATGCGTGGTCACAATCCTCGACGAAGTCGTGCGACACGCATGCGCGCGTGCGCAATCGCGTGCGCCACCGCGGGGCTGCTCGCGCTCGCGCCGCACGCCGATGCGCGCGGCCTCTCTCGCGTTGCGTTTCCGTCGCTCGATCAGGACGAAAGCGGTGCGCCGGTGCAGATCCAGGCGATGCTGCTCTTGCCCGACGGCCCGATGCCAGCCGGCGGATTTCCCGCGATCGTCGCATTGCACGGATGCAGCGGCATGTATTCGACGATCAAAGGCCGCGAAGATCTCTTGTCCGAACGCTTCGGCGTGCGAATCGAGCTGCTGCTGGGTGAGGGCTACGCGGTGCTGGTTCCCGACAGCTTCGGCTCGCGCGGCCGGCGCGAAGTGTGCACGATCAAGATCGGGGAAAGCCCGATCACGCCGACGCGGCGACGGCTCGACGCACTGGGGGCGCTTGCGTATTTGTCGGGGCGTAACGAAATTGCGCGCGACCGCGTCGCGCTGGTCGGCTGGTCGCACGGCGGCAGCACCGCGCTCGCCGCCATCAATGCCCGCGATCGCGAGGTCGCGGCGTTTCGCGACAAAGCAGGTGCGCCGCCCTTCTTTCGCGCCGCCGTTGCGTTTTATCCGGGCTGCAAGGTGTCGCTCCGCGCGGCCGAGCGGTGGCAACCGGCGGTGCCGACGCGCATTCACATCGGCGCCGCTGACGACTGGACGCCGGCGAAGCCTTGCGTCGAGTTGGGCGACGCGATAGCCGCGCGAGGCGAGCCGCTCAAGGTGACCGTGTATCCGGACAGCCATCACGGCTTCGACGCGCCGAACGGACCGGTGACGCATCGCACCGACGTGCCGAACGGTGTTTCGCCCGGGCAGGGCGTGCACGTCGGCGCCAATCCCGCCGCGCGCGAAAAGGCGAACGCGAAAGTGCGCGCATTCCTGAACCAGCGGTTGCGCGGCGCGGACGATTCAAGAATTCAGCATTAGAATCACCTGTTCACCATCAATTCGCGCCGGCAACGCGGCGCGTCGCACCGCATGGATCTCGATCTCGCGGGCAAAGTGGTCGTCGTCACCGGCGCCAGCAAGGGCATCGGGCATGCGTGCGCCGAAGCGTTTCTGCGTCAAGGCGCGAAAGTCGCCCTCGTCTCGCGCAGCCACGCGAACCTGGAGCGGCGCTCGCACGATTGCGGTCGAGCGCGGCGCCGATTTCGATCGGCGCGAATCTCACGCATGCCGACGAAGCGGCGCGGATGGTCGCGGACGTCGAAGGCGCGCTGGGGGGAAATCGCGAAGGTGGCGTTGTTCCTCGCGTCGGAGCGCGCGAGTTACGTCACCGGCGCGATCGTGCCGATGGACCGCGGTGCCGGCGCGGTGATTTGACGGACGGTCGCCGACAGGTGGCGGCGCCATGAACGAGCCGGAGATCCATTGCCCGTTGTGCGGCTGGCGTCCGCGATCCGAGGACCGGTGGTCCTGCGTGCCGAGTTGCGGCACCGTCTGGAATACGTTTTGGACGGGCGGCGTGTGCCCCGGCTGTAACTACCGGTGGGAGAAGACGCAATGTCTCGCTTGTGGCGGGTTGTCCCCGCACCGGGATTGGTATCACTATCCCGAAGGTGAGCCGCATCGCGTCGAACGCGAGACGACAACGACCGCGTGATCGCGGCTGATGTCGATTGGCTTTGTCGCAGCGTTTCGCGGCCCAACTCCGGATCCGTCATACCCCGATCGTTGTTAGTCCCTCGACCTCCTATTGGATGAAATACGGCGACCTCCGCGATTTCCTCGCGCAACTCGAAGCCGCCGGCGAGTTGAAACGCGTGCTCACGCCGGTCGATCCGAAGCTCGAGATGACCGAGCTTTGCGATCGCACGCTGAAGGCGCGCGGTCCCGCGCTTTTATTCGAGCAACCGAAAGGCGACTTTCGTGGACCGTCGGGCGCGCTGATTCCCGTCCTCGGCAATCTGTTCGGTACGCCGGAACGCGTCGCCCGCGCAATGGGAGCCGATCCCGCCGATTGGCGCGAAAGCCTGCGCGAAGTGGGGCGCCTGCTCGCGTTTCTCAAGGAGCCGGACCCCCCGCAAAGTCTGAAGGACGCATGGCAAAACACGCGGCCGGTGCTGATGAAAGTGCTCGACATGGCGCCGAAGGTTCGACGGAGCGCGCCATGCCAGGATGTCGTGTGGGACGGTGCCGACATCGATCTCGCGCGCTTGCCGATCCAGACGTGCTGGCCGGGCGACGCAGGCCCGCTGATCACGTGGGGCCTTACCGTCACGCGCGGGCCGCACAAGACGCGGCAGAATCTCGGCATCTATCGCCAGCAGGTGATCGCGCGCAATAAATTGATCATGCGCTGGCTCGGCATGCGCGGCGGTGCGCTCGATTTTCGCGACCACGCGCAGACGAATCCCGGCACGCCGTTTCCGATCGCGGTTGCGTTGGGCGCCGATCCGGCCACGATTCTCGGCGCCGTGACGCCGATTCCCGATTCGCTGTCCGAATATCAATTCGCGGGACTGCTGCGCGGCGCGCGGACCGAAATCGTCGATTGCCTGACGCACGACCTGCAAGTGCCGGCGGCGGCGGAGATCGTGCTCGAAGGATTCATTGAGCCTGATGCGAGCGACCCGACCGGCTATCAAACCGCGGCGGAAGGTCCGTTCGGCGATCACACCGGCTACTACAACGAAGCCGAGCGCTTTCCGGTGCTCACGATCGAGAAGATGACGCTGCGACGCGATCCGATCTACCACTCGACTTACACGGGGAAGCCGCCGGACGAGCCCGCGATTCTCGGCGTCGCGCTGAACGAGGTGTTCCTGCCGCTATTGCAAAAGCAGTATCCGGAGATCGCCGATTTCTATCTGCCGCCCGAAGGCTGCTCGTATCGGGTCGCTGTCGTCGCGATGAAAAAGCAGTACGCCGGACACGCCAAGCGCGTGATGTTCGGCGTATGGAGCTTCCTGCGCCAGTTAATGTACACGAAGATCATCATCGTCACCGACGACGACGTGAACGTCCGTGATTGGAAGGACGTGATCTGGGCGCTCGCGACGCGCGTCGATCCCGCGCGCGATCTGACGATTGTCGAAAACACGCCGATCGACTATCTCGATTTCGCCTCGCCCATCGCGAGTCTCGGCAGCAAGCTCGGCATCGACGCAACGAACAAGTGGCCGGCGGAAACGACGCGGGCCTGGGGCCGGCCGATCGAGATGGATGCAGCGGTGAAGGCGCGCGTCGACGCGCTCTACCGCGAGTTGTTCAGCGAATAAGAACGCTCAACGCGATCCCGCGCGCAGGCTGCGCAGCGCGCGTACGACCGTCACGGCAATCGTCGCGAGTCGGAGCGCGCGCGTGAGCCGCGTCCTGCCGAGGAGCGGCGCGGCAATGCCGACCAGAAACGCCGCGGTGCGGCGCGCCCCCCCGGAGCGGGCGGCCGAGGGCGGCGGCGAGACGACCGAGCGAAGGTCCTCCCACGCCAGCGCCACCTGCATGCGCGACAGGTCGGCCTGCGCGGTCAATAGCGCCTTGCGTGCAGCGAGATCGTAGGGCGCCATCATTCGGCGTTCCGATGGCCGGTGCGCTTCGTGAGCCACACGCGGTCCTTTTCGAGTTCCGCCAGCGTCGCGGCGAACGGCGCCGGCGCGTCCCGTCCTTGCACGGCGTTGCGCCACAAAAGACCCGCACCGATCGCCGCGAAGACGAGTGTCACGGCGGCGATGGCCTCGAGCCGGTGTGTGTCCCAATAATAGACGACGATCCACGCGGCGACGCCCAGGAGCGCGAACGAGAGCATGAACGCGGCGCCGGCCAGCATCATGGCCGAGCGCTTCAGCCGTTCGCGCTCCTCGGCGAATTCGACCGCCGCCAACTCGGCGCGCGTTCGCGTCAGCGCGAGCGCCGAATCGGCCAGCCGCGCCGCTGCGCTGCGAAAGTCCACGCGCGGCGGTTCGCCGTCGCGCCCGTCGGCCATCAGCGGCGATTCATCATCAGGCCGACGACGAAACCGATCGCCGCGGCGGCCCCGATCGCCTGCCACGGGTTATCGTGCACGTAATCGTCGGTGACGCGCGCCGCCGCTTTCGCCTGGTCGACGGCGTCGCCTTGCAACTCCTGCAGCCGAAGCTTGGCGGCGAGCAGCTTCGCCTCGACTTGCGTGCGGAGATCCTTGGCGCGATCGCCGGTCTCGTTGGCGGCTCGCTTCATCAGGTCCTCGGCTTCGGTCAGCATTTCCGAGAAATCGTCGACGAGTTTTTCACGTGTAAGGGACATGGTCGGCTCCACCAAAAAGGACAGTCGAAGCGCGGGCCGCGCGGAACATCCGTCGCGAACCCTGCGCCGAAGCCCATTATAGCCGCGCCACGGCGCGCGCATTCATCGGTACCAGTCCGCGTTTTTCTCGATCCGTTCGCGCTCGCTCGCCGGAAAGCGCCGCTCGGCGAGCAGGCGTTCTGCGGCCCGGCGGCCTTCGTCCCGCGCACCGGCGTACCACGCGGCGATCGCCAGCTCGTCCAGGGCGCGCCAGGCGTAGGCCGCGTCCTCGACGAACAACTGATCGGCGGGACGCGGAATCGCCGCGGCCGCACGCGCAAACATCAGCGCGAGCGGCCATTCCTGCCGGACGCGATGCCAGCGCGCGAGCTGGACGAATGGTTCGGCGCGTTGCGGCCGGGCGTTGAACGCCTCGAGATAGGCACGTTCGACTTCCGCGGTGGGGTGTTTCAGGTGCTCCATCAGCAGTGCCGTCTGGTAGCGCGCCTGCCAAGTCTCCTCATCCCAGCCGGCCATCGTCGCGCGCCTCTGAAACGCGGCCAGCGCACGTGGCACCAGGCCGGCATCTCTCAGGCTTTGCGCCAGATAGAACGCGTAGCGCGCATTGCCGGGCTCCTTCTCGAGCGCGGCTTCGAGTGTTGCGACGTCTTTCAGATACGTCTGCGGATCCCGGCTCCGCGCGCCTTCGTGGAACACGTCGATCCACGGCCCGAGCAGCGGGACGATGCGATGCGGCACATCGGCGGTGACGTATTCGTGCAGCACGCCTTGATAGCGCCATGCGATCCGATCGGCGAGCAGCACGGCCAGCCCGTACTCGACACCGGCGTATCGATGCGCGACGTAATAGGCGTCGGCGTCGAGCGCTCCAAAGCGGAAGTCGGGCGGCGCGGCGAACGCGCAGTCGGCGTCCATCACCAGGATGTAGTCGGACTTGCCGCGCGCAAGCGCGATGGCCTCGCTGCGATTGGTCCCGAAATCGCGCCAAGGTCGCTCGTGGAGCGCCCCGGGGATGTCGCGAAAATGCGATCGGACGATGTCCTGCGTACCGTCGGAGGAGCCGGTGTCGACGATCACCCAATGGTTGACGTAAGCCCGGACGGAATCGAGGCAACGACGGATCACGTGCGCCTCGTTCTTGACGATCATGTTGAGACAAAGCGACGTCGGCATCGGCGGGCGGATTCGACCGGGGGTCGTGGCGGGCGGGCCGTCGAGTTTAGCCGAACCCGGGCCACAGGCCTGACGGTTCGCGCGTCCATGTGCCCGCCTGGGTCCGGCGACCGCCGCCGGCTGGGGCGGTTGAACGATGCGCGAGCGGCGCGCTCCGTGGGCTACGGCACCGGCTAGTCCATTGTGTGT
>CATPAO010000223.1 GCA_955652025.1 Casimicrobiaceae bacterium | reverse complement strand
GTGCGCGGCCGAGCACGCGCTCCACGACGCGCTGCTTGCCGATCCGCGGCGGACGATCGTAGATGCCGAGATCGCGGCGATTGCGGACGCGGACGCGCGCGAGAATTATCGGATCTGGCTCGGATTCCGCGCTCGCCTGCTCGCGGCGAATTCAATCGAGGCCGCGTACGCGGGGCTCTTTCGCGGCGACGGCGTCGATGTCCCGCCGTTGTTCGTCCACCATTTGACGCAGGTGATCGTGCGCCACGTTCTCGGCGACAAGGCCGATCCGGTCGAGGCGCGCGTGGGCGAGATGCTGTTTCGCACGCAGCGGATCGCCCTGCGCGACGACGGCGCGGTCATGGCCGCCGACGAAACGACGGTCGACGTGCAGGCGCTGGCCGCGGGATTCGGTACGCTGGGCGAGCTCCTGGCGCGGAACAACGCGCCTCTGCGCACGGTCGAATTGGACGTTCTCGACGACGCGTCGGCCGCGCAATACTGGGACCGCGACGAGCGCTTCGATTTCGCGATCAGCCTGAATCGCGATCGTCCGGCGCTCACGGCGTTGACGCGAGTGTTGGAAAAGTGGATCGCGCATTTCCTGGGCATCGGCGTGACGATCCGTCCGCAACGCGAAATCGACGACGCGCACTGGGTCTGGCACGTGGGCCTGGACGCCGAGGCGAGCGCACTCCTGAACGATTTGTACAATCGCGCCGACGTGGACGAAGATCGGATGAGACGGCTCTTAGGCCTGTTCCAGCTCGACTTCGCCGATCCCGCAGCCATGCGGCCCGCGCTGGCCGGCCGCCCCGTCTACCTGGCGATGGCGATGGACGCGGAGAACCGCCTCAAGCTCAAGCCGCAAAACCTGTTGCTCAACCTTCCGCTCGCGCAAGCGCAATGATCCGATGAAGACAACTCATTTTTTCACCTCGACGCGACTGCTGGCAACGCTGTGGCTTCTCTCCGCGTTGCCGTCGATGTCGCTGGCGCAGGCGCCCGAAACGCCGAAGAGCGCCGGGCCCGACAAGGCTCCGCAATCGATGGCCGCGCTGGCGTGGCTCGAAGGCTGCTGGCGTGGAGCGGTCAACCAGCGCGAGTTTCGCGAGCACTGGCTGCCGCTCCGCGGCGGCATGATGGTCGGCGCCGGTCAAACCGTCATGCAGGACAAGCCGCAGGACTACGAATATCTGCGGCTCGAGACGCGCCCCGACGGTATCTATTACGTCATGTTGCCGTCGGGCGACCGCGAGTCCGCGTTCAAGCTCGCGACGGTCGCCGCCGACGAGCGCAGCACCGTCTACACGTTCGACAATGTCGTCGACGAATTTCCGCAGCACGTCGTCTACGCTCGCGCGGCGGAAGGTTGGCTCTACGCGTCGGTCGAAGGCAAGCTCAAGGGCGAGGACCGCAAGGTCATTTATCCGATGCGACGGGTCGGCTGCGAAAGCGGCGAGCCGATCCGCAAGTGAGTCCGCGGCCCGCGTCGCAGGCTTGTCGACCATGACCGCGGATTCGCCACCGAAAAGCGCAGCGCTCGCGAATTTCGAGCGGATGCTCGCTTCCGGCAAGGACAGCGCGTTGCTGCGGTTCTCGCTCGGCATCGAGTATCTGAAGGCCGGCGATGCGAATACCGCCGCGGATCATTTGTCCCGCGCCGTCGCGCAGGATCACGACTATACGGCGGCGTGGAAACTGCTCGGCAAGGCGCTGGCCACGGCGGACCGCCGCGACGAAGCGCGCGCCGCGTACCACCAAGGCATCGAGGTCGCGCAGCGTAAAGGCGACAAGCAGGCGGAGCGCGAGATGCGGGTATTCGCGCGACGATTGCGACCCTAGGGGCCTGTAACGCCAAGCACTGCGCCCACGCCGCGATTCGCCAGCGCATCGGCGCGCTCGTTACCGGGGTTGGCGTCGTGACCACGCACCCAGTGCCAGCGAATCGCATGCTGCGCGGCGCGCTCTTCCAGCTTGCGCCAAAGATCGGCGTTCTTCACCGGCTTGCGGTCGCTGGTCTTCCAGCCGTTCTTCTTCCAGCCGTGGATCCACGTCTCGATGCCGTTTTTCACGTATTGCGAATCGGTGTAGATATCGCAGTACTCCCAATCATAAAAAAAAAAAAGCGCGCGGATCACCGCCGTCAACTCCATCCGGTTGTTCGTCGTGTGGGCCTCGCCGCCGAATAGCTCTTTGCGCTGTCCGCCGGCTTCGAGCAGCGCGCCCCAACCGCCGGGCCCGGGATTCCCTTTGCAGGCCCCGTCCGTGTAAATGACAACGTCTTTCAATGCGAGTTGCGCCCGTGCGTTGTCAGACCTTCGCGCGCCCGGGTCGCGGCGGCGAGCGATTTTTCGCGCTGCTCGCGCCGCTGCCATGCCGGCGTAATGACGCGCATCCCCGCCACTTTCTTGGTCGCGCGCAGGAAATAGATGCCGCCCGCGATCGGCCACCAGCGGTCGCCGGCCTTTTCGAAGAAGGCAAAGCGATGCAGCCACTTTTCGGTGGAAAACGGCGGGATATACGCGTCGAGGCGGCCACCGACGACGTCGAACCCGAGCAGCGCGAGCCAATCTTTGAGTCGATAGAGCGCGATGAAATTGCCGTCCCACGGCGGCACCTGCGCGCGCCCGAAATACCGTTTGGCGCCGAACAGCGAAAACGGATTGAAGCCGGCAATGACAATGTGTCCCTCGGGCCGGATGACGCGATACGCCTCCCGCAGCATCAGATGCGGGTTTTCGGTGAACTCCAGTGCGTGGGGCAATACGATCAGGTCGAGCGAGTTCTCGGCGAACGGCAAGGCATGCGGGTCGGCTTGGATTTGCGCCGGCGGGTCGTAATCGAGCGTCCAGCGCGAAGCGATGCGGCTTTGCGCGAGGAATGGGCACTCCGGCAGCCCGACCTGCAGCGCATGAAAGCCGAAAATATCGGCCACCGTTCGGTCGAAGTAGGCCTCTTCGAGCGCGAGCAGATAACGACCGAGCGGCGTTCCGAACCACTCGGCGAGCGTGGTTGACACGCCCTCGGGCAGTCCCGAAGATGCATCCATGCCGTCGATTATCCCTATCCCCGCGTTTCGGGACAACTACATCTGGCTGATCCGCGACGGCGCGCACGCGGCCGTCGTCGATCCCGGCGACGCGGCGCCGGTGTTCGCCTATTTGGATGCCGAAGGCCTCGAACTCACCGCGATCGTCAACACGCACCACCATGCCGATCATGTCGGCGGCAACGAGGCGCTGCTCGCCCGCTGGCCGGTGCCGGTGCTGGGCCCCGCGCGTGAAGCGATTCCGGGTCGCACGATATCGCTCGTCGAAGGCGATCGCGTGGACGTGGCGGGAATCGGGATCGCGTTCGATGTGCTCGACATTCCGGGCCACACGGCGGGCCATATCGCATTCGTCCAGACGCCGGGACGTGTTCCCGCGGTTTTCTGCGGCGACACGCTGTTCGCCGCCGGATGCGGCCGGCTGTTCGAAGGCACGCCGGCGCAGATGTGGTCGTCGCTCAGTAAGCTCGCCGCGCTCTCGCCCGACATGCGCGTGTACTGCGGCCACGAATACACGATCGCGAACCTCCGCTTTGCGCTCGCCGTCGAGCCCGGCAATCCGGTGTTGGTCGAGCGGCGGGCGCGCGAGCAGGAGAAGCGCGATCGCGGAATGCCGACGTTGCCTTCGACGATCGGGGACGAGCGGGCGACGAACCCGTTCCTGCGCGCCGCCGAGCCCGCGGTCAAGGCGGCGGCCGAAGCGCACGCCAAGCATCCGCTGCCCGATGCCGTTGCGTCGTTCGCGGAGTTGCGCGCGTGGAAAAACGGATTCGCATGATCGATGCGCCGGCATTGACGCCCCGAGGCGAGAGGGCCTACCATCGACGCGGTCCTCACTCGTCGCCCAGTCTAGCGAAGCCGAATTGCACCTCTATCGATTGACCGTCGTCGCCGTCGTCGCACTCGCCGCGTGCGCGACACCCGCTCCGCCCCCGCCTTCGCCCCCCGTCGCCGTCGAACCGCCGCCCGCGCCGCTGTCCTATGGGCCGCCCAAATACGTCATTGCGCAGTTGCCGTTCTCCGAGGCCGACCTCGCGGAGCTCGAGGCGTTGCCGACGCCCGCCGGCGATCTCTGGGACCGGATCGTCCGGGGTTACACGATTCCCGACATCGAAGGGCCGCTGGTCGACAAGTGGGAGCGCTATTACGCCGAGCGACCCGAGTATGTCGCGCGGATCGTCGAGCGCAGCCGGCGCTATCTCTATCACGTCGTCGCGGAGGTCGAAGGGCGCGACATGCCGCTCGAAATCGCGCTGCTGCCGATGGTCGAAAGCGCGTTCAATCCGAACGCGATGTCGGTGGCCCGTGCGGCGGGAATGTGGCAGTTCATGCCGTCGACCGGGCAGCATTTCGGATTGCGGCAGAACTGGTGGTTCGATTCGCGCCGCGACGTGCTGGCGGCGACGTCGTCCGCGCTCGACTATCTGCAGAAGCTGCACGACGAATTCGGCGACTGGCAGCTCTCGCTCGCGGCGTACAACTGGGGCGAGGGCAACGTCCGTCGCGCGATCGCGCGCAATCGCGCGCTAGGGCTGCCGACCGACCTTGCGAGCCTCACGAAGCTTCCCGTCGAGACGCAGAACTACGTGCCCAAGCTGCAGGCGATCAAGAACATCATCGCCGACCCGCTGAGCTTCGGGCTGTCGCTCGGTGAGCTTCCGGATGCGCCGTTTTTCGCGATCGTCCATACATCGAAGAAAATGGACGTGAAGCTCGCCGCCGAGTTGGCCGAGCTGCCGCAGGACGAATTTCTGGCGCTCAATCCGCAGCACAACCGGCCGGTCATCGCCGGCGCGGACGAATACGCGATCCTGCTGCCGATCGACAACGCCGAGGTCTTCGCGGCGAAACTGGAGCTGATCGATCAGCCGCTCGTATCGTGGCAGGCCTATCGGCTGAAGCAAGGCGAGACGCTGCCGCAAGTCGCGCAGCGCTACGCGATGTCGGTCGAAACGCTGATGTCGATCAACGGCATCGGGCCGCGCGCGAAGGTACCGGTTGGGCACATGTTACTGGTGCCGGCACTGCACGCGAGCGCGGAATCCGCCGACTCGCTCGCGCATGCGGTGTTCACCACGGTGCCTTCGGGGCGGACGCTCTACTACACGGTGCGGCGCGGCGATTCGCTCGCCTCGGTCGCCCGCCGGTACAAGGTTTCTGCGGAGGACGTCCGGCATTGGAACAACTTGACGCAAAACCGCGTGGCGGTGGGCCAGCGGCTTCGCATCGTCAGCGACACGAGCCCGTCAGGGAAGCGCGGCAAAGT
>CATPAO010000222.1 GCA_955652025.1 Casimicrobiaceae bacterium | reverse complement strand
GGACAAGCCGCAAAACGCGGCCGAGGTCCTCAAGTTCTTCGATTGGGCGTTCAAGAACGGGCAGAAGATGGCCGACGAGCTCGACTACGTGGCACTCCCCGACGAGGTGACCAAGGTGATTGCCGTCGCGTGGAAGAGCCAGATCAAGGACGCCGCCGGCAAGGACGTGTGGAACTAGACTCCGGTATCCCTGGATTTCCACTTCCTGTCGCCGGCCGCCAACCTCGCGTTCGCGGCCGGCACTTTTTTGAGTGACGCTATCATGTCGGCCTCGCAAGCCAGCGCACTGCAAATACCGCCTTCCATGACCGAGCGTGCGGCGCGCCGCGTGCAACGCGACCCGACTCCGCCGGGCCGGGAGGCGGCCGCCGGCCGTTGGCAGGATGTCGCGTTCGAGAGCGCGACGCGCTTTTTCGCGGTGCTCGTGCTGGCGATGCTGCTCGGTATCCTGCTGGCGCTCGCCTACGCCGCGTTGCCCGCCATGCAGAAGTTCGGGCTGGGCTTTTTCGTCACCAACGTCTGGAATCCGGTGACGAGCCAGTTCGGCGCACTGGCGCCAATCTACGGCACGCTGGTGACCTCGGCGATCGCTCTCTTGATCGGCGTCCCCGTGAGCTTCGGCATCGCATTGTTCCTGACCGAGATGTGCCCGGTCATCCTCAAGCGGCCGCTCGGCACGGCCATCGAGCTGTTGGCGGCGATTCCGTCGATCATCTACGGCATGTGGGGGTTGTTCGTCTTCGCGCCGTTGTTCGCCGACTACGTTCAACCGTTGCTCACTCGAATCTTCGGCGACATTTGGCTGATCGGCCCGTTGTTCCGGGGTGCGCCGAATGGCATCGGCGTCCTGTCGGCGGGCGTCATTCTGTCGGTAATGGTGATTCCGTTCATTTCATCGGTGATGCGCGATGTGTTCGAGATCGTGCCGCCGGTGCTCAAGGAGTCCGCGTACGGCATCGGGTGCACGACGTGGGAAGTCGTCCGCAACGTCGTGCTGCCGTACACCAAGGTGGGCGTCATCGGCGGCATCATGCTGGGACTCGGCCGGGCGCTCGGCGAGACGATGGCGGTGACGTTCGTCATCGGCAATGCCTACCGGATCAGTCCGTCGCTGTTCGAGCCAGGTAACTCGATCGCCTCGGCGCTCGCCAACGAGTTCAACGAGGCCGCCGATCCGGTGCATCGCGCGTCGCTGATCGCGCTCGGCCTCGTCCTGTTCGTGCTGACGTTGATCGTGCTGGCCGCGTCGCGGTTCCTGATCGCGCAATTGGCACGCGGCGAGGGGGCGAAGACATGACACCGGCTACGGAAAGCGTCACCGCCGGGCGCGTTCGGCGCGGGCGTCGCCTGAGAGGGAATCGTTATCGCAAGCGTCTTTTCGTCAATCGCTTCAACCTCGCGATGTCGCTCGCGACGATGGCGTTCGGCATGGCGTTTCTGCTGTGGATTCTGTTCGTGCTGTTCCAGAACGGGTTCGCGGCGCTGTCGCCCACGTTGTTCACCGAGACGACGCCGCCGCCGGGCTCGGCCGGCGGATTGCGCAACGCGATCTACGGCAGCGTCGTCATCGTCGCGACCGCCACGTTCATCAGCACGCCGATCGGCATCCTCGCCGGCATCTATTTGGCGGAATTCGGCAAGGCAGGATGGCTCGCCAAGGCCACGCGCTTCATCAACGATATCCTGCTGTCGGCGCCGTCGATCGTCATCGGCCTGTTCATCTACACGGTGTACGTGATGCAGGTGAGCCATTTCTCCGGCTGGGCGGGATCGATGGCGCTCGCGCTGATCGCCATCCCGGTCGTCGTGCGCACGACGGAGAACATGCTCTACCTCGTTCCGAACAGCCTCCGCGAAGCGGCAATCGCGCTGGGCGCGCCGATGTGGAAAGTCATCCTGATGGTGACGCTCAAGGCGGTGCGCGGCGGTGTGATCACCGGTGTCCTGCTCGCCGTCGCCAGGATTTCCGGCGAGACGGCGCCGCTCCTGTTCACCGCACTCAACAATCAGTTCTGGAGCACCGATATGGACGCGCCGATGGCCAACCTTCCGGTGGTCATCTTCCAGTTCGCGATGAGTCCGTTCGACGACTGGAAGACGCTCGCGTGGGCCGGCGCGCTGCTGATCACGCTGACGGTGCTCGTTCTCAACATTCTTGCCCGGACGGTGTTCCGGCAGGCGTCGGTGCGCTGACGCTTCTAGCGGGGACGGCTGATGAATATGGAAACGATGGTCGCACGGCCGGAAGTGCATTCGCAGGGATTGCCTCCGGCGGCGCCGAAGATCTCGATCGCGAAGCTCGATTTCTTCTACGGCAAATTCCAGGGGCTGAAGAACATCAACCTCGACGTCGCCGAACGTCGCGTCACCGCATTCATCGGCCCGTCGGGCTGCGGCAAGTCCACGCTGCTCCGGACGATGAATCGCATGTACTCGCTCTATCCCGGCCAGCGCGCGGAGGGGGAGATCCTGCTGAACGGCCGCAACATCCTGGACGCGGGTACCGACCTCAACCTGCTGCGCGCCAAGGTCGGCATGGTGTTTCAGAAGCCGACGCCGTTTCCGATGTCGATTTACGAGAATGTCGCGTTCGGCGTGCGTTTGTACGAAAATCTGTCTCAACGCAACATGGACGAGCGGGTGGAATGGGCGCTCACCAAGGCGGCCATGTGGGAAGAGGCGAAGGACAAGCTGAAGCAAAGCGGCATGGCGTTGTCGGGGGGCCAGCAGCAGCGCCTCTGCATCGCCCGCGCGGTCGCCGTCAAGCCCGAAGTGCTGCTGCTCGACGAGCCGACGTCCGCGCTCGACCCGATCTCGACCGCCAAGATCGAGGAGCTGATCTCGGAGCTGAAGCCGGAATACACGATCGCGATCGTCACCCACAACATGCAGCAGGCGGCCCGCGTTTCGGATTTCACCGCATACATGTATCTTGGCGAACTGATCGAGTTCGGCCAGACCGACCAGATATTCCTGCAGCCCGGGCGTAAGGAAACCGAGGATTACATCACCGGCCGCTTCGGGTAAGGAGCACAAATGTCCCAGGACCACACGAACAAGCAATTCGACGTCGAAATGGAAGGCATCCGCTCCGGCGTGCTGTCGATGGGCGGCATGGTCGAAAAGCAGCTGACGCGCGCGATCCAGGCGCTCGGCCAGGAGGACGATTCGCATCTGCTCGATGCGGTCGGCGCCGACGAGGCCGCGATCAACCAGCTGCAGATCAGCATCGACCAGCAATGCGCGCAGATCATCGCGCGGCGCCAGCCGGCGGCCGTCGACCTGCGGATGGTCCTCACGGTGAGCAAGGTCGTCAACGACCTCGAGCGGATCGGCGACGAAGTGAAAAAGATGGCGTACAAGGCGGCGCAGGCGCGCGGCAGCGACCGCTTGACGCGCGTCCGCTACTACGACGTGGCGCGCGCCGCGAGCAGTGCGATGACGATGCTGCAACACGCGCTCGACGCGTTCGCGCGGCTCGACGTCGAGCGCGCCGCCTCGATCATCGCCGAGGACGAGGAGATCGACGCCGCGTTTTCCGCGATCCTGCGGCAGCTGATCAGCTACATGATGGAAGATCCACGGACGATCACTCCGGCGCTCGAGATCGTGTTCATCGCGAAATCGATCGAGCGGATCGGCGATCACGCGAAAAACATCGCCGAGGCCGTCGTGCAGGTCGTCAAGGGCAAGGACGTCCGCCATTCGTCGGCGCAGCAAATCCGCGAGGAGGTCGCACAGCCGTGATGCCGACGATTCTCGTCGTCGAGGACGAGCCCGCGATCCTCGAGCTCATCAAAGTGAACCTGATCGACGCGGGGTACGACGTCAAGGCGGCCGCCGACGCCGAGGCCGCGCACCAGGCGTTGAAGCAACAGCTGCCCGATCTCGTGCTCCTCGACTGGATGCTTCCCGGGCAATCCGGTCTCGCGCTCGCGAAACAGCTCCGGGGCGATGCGCGCACGCGCGAGCTGCCGATCATCATGGTCACCGCGCGATCGGAGGAAGCCGACAAGGTCGCCGGCCTCGAGGCTTGGGTCGACGATTATGTGACCAAGCCGTTCTCGCCGCGTGAGCTCAAGGCGCGGATCAAATCGGTGCTGCGCCGGCGCGCGCCGGAGGCCGCGCAGGAGCCGCTCGAGGTGGGGGTGCTGAAGCTCGATCCCCTCACGCATCGCGTGACCGTCGCCCATCAGACCGTGACGCTCGGACCCACCGAGTTCCGCCTGTTGCGCTTTCTGCTGGCGCGGCCGGAGCGCGTCCATTCGCGCGCGCAACTGCTCGATCAGGTGTGGGGCGATCACGTCTACATCGAAGAGCGGACGATCGACGTGCATATCCGCCGGCTGCGGCTCGCGCTCGCGCCGTTCGGCGTCGAGCGGATGATCGAAACGGTGCGCGGCAGCGGCTACCGGCTCGCCGTCCCGAAGAGCGCGTAATGAAGCCCGCGGTGCGCCTGGGGCTCGTCGCGCCCGGCGTGGTCGCGCTGGCGACACTCGGCGTTTGGGCATTCGCTGGAATCGGATGGGCGCTCGCGATGCTCGCGCTCGGCGCCACGGCGATCGTCGCGTTTCATCTCTATCATCTGCAGCTCTTGTCCGACTGGGCGTCGGGCCCGCAGGACGGTCTGGTGCCGACGGGTCGCGGCTCGTGGGGTCAGGCGTTCGCGGCGATCTACAAGCGCGATCGCGTCCGGCTCGCTTATCAACGCGATCTGCGCCATCTTCTGGTCCGCTTTCAGCAGGCGGCGGAAGCGATACCCGACGGTATCGTCGTGCTCGACCGCAGCCATCGGATCGAGTGGGCAAATGCGCGGGCGCTCGTGCAACTCGGGCTCGATCTCGGCCATGACGTCGGCCAGCCGATCGTCAACCTCGTCCGGCAACCGGAGTTCCTGCGCTATCTCGAATACGGAGATTACGGCGAGCCGGTCATCGTTCCGTCCGGGCGCGATGCGCGGATCACGCTCGCGCTGCAGATCGTTCCATTCTCGCTCGACAAGAAAATGCTCATGTCGCGCGACGTCACGCAACTCGAAGCGGTCGCCCGGATGCGGCGCGATTTCATCGCCAACGTGTCGCACGAGCTCAAGACGCCACTCACCGTGATCAGCGGCTTCGTCGAGACGATGCAGGACATGGACTTGGACACGAAGCAGCGATTGCGCTTTTTGCAGCTGATGCAGGAGCAAGCCAAGAACATGCAGCGCCTGGTCGCCGATTTGCTCACCTTGTCCACGTTGGAGAGCGAGCACAACCCGGTCGCCGAGGAGCGCTTCGCGATCGTGCCGTTGATGCTCGAGGTGTCGGCCGAGGCGAAGGCGCTGTCGAAGGGCGAGCACGACGTCGCGCTCGACATCGGCGACGCCGCGACCATCGTGGGCGGACGCGAAGAGCTCGCGAGCGCGTTCGGCAATCTGGTGAGCAACGCGATACGTTACACGCCGTCGCGCGGGCGAATCGCGATCGCGTGGCGCGTCGATCCGGACGGCAGCGGCGTGTTTACGGTCGCCGACTCCGGCATCGGCATTGCCGCCGAGCATGTCCCGCGCCTGACCGAGCGTTTTTATCGCGTCGACCGCAGCCGCTCGCGCGCGACCGGCGGCACCGGCCTCGGACTCGCGATCGTCAAGCATGTCCTGCTGCGCCACCAGGCCGAAATGGACATTGCGAGCGAGATCGGCCGCGGCAGCACGTTTGCGGTCCGGCTGCCGGCGCGACGTGTCGAACGCGCGCCGGGAACCGGGGACACGACGCATGCGCACCGGACGCCGGCCGAGATCACCAGTAGCGCATCGCCGCGCGGAACAAACGCCTGATCTCGTCCGCGCCGACGTCGACGGGCGCATTCTTGATGACGCGGTATTGCGGCTCCGCGCCGGCGGCCAGCGCGTCGATCTGATCGTCGTCGAATCCGAGCGCGGCAAGTCCGTTCGGCATGTCCGTCGCGCGCATCAACTCGATGACGCGGCCGGCCAGCGCCTCGCCGGCATCGTCGGCATTATTGGGCGAAGCGCTGCGCGTGTCGGCACCCAGACATTGCGCACAATGCAAATGCCGCGCGGGATGCGCCGCTGCCGTGTGGCGCCACACCGACGGATTGTTGAGCACAACCGCCATGCCGTGCGGCACCAGCGTCTTGCCTCGCGGATAGCCGGCGACGTGCCAATCCTTCGTCAGCCCCGAAACCGCGTACGAGAGTCCATGCGGCAAATGGCAACCGGCGGCGTTGAACGCGATGCCCGCGAGCATCGCCGCGTACATCATTTCGGTCCGCGCCTCGATGTCCGCCGCGTCGGCGACCGCGCGCACCAGGTATTTGCCGACGCTGTCCAGCGCCTGTGCGGCGAGCGCATCGGAGAACGCATTGGCACCTTGTGACACCGGCCGCTGCACGCCTTGGGCGGGATTCAAGCGACGCGGCCACAGCCGCGCGGTGATCGATTCGAGCGCATGGCTCATGCAGTCGAAACCGGTCGCGGCGACGACGTTGGCCGGCAACGATCGCGTCACGTCGGGATCGACCAATGCGACGGTCGGAATGAGGCGGCGCGAGATGATCCCGGTCTTCGCGTTCAGCGACGTCAGCGTGAAGATCGCGATGCCGGTCGTTTCCGAGCCGGTGCCCGAGGTCGTCGGACACGCGATGTGCGGCTTGACGGCCCCCGGCGCGCGTTGCCCGGCGCCGATCGGCGCATTCACGTAGGTCATGAAATCGGCGGGATGCGTCGCGTAGAGATTCGCCGCTTTGCAGGTATCCATCACCGAGCCGCCGCCGACCGATATGTAGCCGTCTACGTTTGCATCGAGCGCGAATCGCGCGGCATGTTGCAGCGAGCGATCGGTGGGCTCGATCGCGACTTCGTCGAAGACGACCGCATCCACCTTCGCCGCTGCGAGCGAAGCCTTCACCTTCGCGACATGCTCGCCGCCGGCGAGATGGCGAT
>CATPAO010000221.1 GCA_955652025.1 Casimicrobiaceae bacterium | reverse complement strand
TACCTACGGCGTGCGTTTCAGAATGCCCAGGACGAACGAAAAGACAAACAAGATCACGAACACGAAGAACAGACCCTGGGCGATATCCGCCGCCCCGACCTCGATGCCGGAAAAGCCAAAAAGTGCCGCGAGAATCGCGACGATAAAGAACACCAGCGCATAGTGCAGCATGCGACGCTCGCCGTCCCAGATCATCGAAAACTCCGCGTGGCGTGGATAGCGCTCATGCCTTCCGGCCAAGCTTGCGCGCGATCGTGGTTTCTGCCGAGGAACCCGGCCTGCCGGAACTTCCGGCGGGAGCCGCCCCCACGGCAGCCGCCGGGCGTGTCAACGCCGGATCCTCTTCCTTCGCGCGGCGCCTGCCTTCGGCCTCGGCGGCGGCCATCTGCAGCGCATCGGCCTCGCTGGTCGGTTCGGCGTCGCGCGCCGCCTGCTCGACTCTTCCCGCTTGCACGAATTTTTTTGTCGCGTCGCTGTAACGTCGCGCCGCGGCGTGGCGGCCTTCGCCCTGCACCTTCGACCTCGCTCGCATCGTCACTCCGTCCCACGATTACCGCGATTTCGACAATGCGGCTCTCGATGATCTAGGATGGATTCTCCGGCGCGCCTCGTATCGCGGTCAGTCGGGCAGGCGCCGAATCCGTTGTCACGCACCGTCCTACAGCAGTTGCCGCTAGAAGGCGGCGGTCGACACGGCGAGCGTGGTTGGATACGGCAGCGAGATGCCAGCGTCTTGGTCCGGCGCCGCCGCGAACGAGATTTTCGGCATCGTCGTGCGGACATCGCCGAAACTCGTGGCGAACGGCACATCCGCGGCGTCGGTGCCCGTCGCAATGCGGATCAACCCGGTCAGCGGCGAAATGCCGGTCGGATCGAACAAGTACCAGCGGCCGTTCAGGAAGACCTCGACGTAGGCGTGAAAGTCGGGTGGGCCCGAGCCGGGATCGGCGCCGTAGTCGACCCCGGTCACGATGCGTGCCGGGTAGTTGAGCGCGCGCAACAATGCGATCGCCAAATGGGCGAAATCGCGGCAGACGCCGACGCGCTCGCTGAGCGTCTCCAGCGCCGACGTGTTGACGCTGGAAGTGCCCGGCTGAAAGCGCGTGCGCTCGCGCACCCACGCGCAAACCGCGGCCGCCTGGCCGTGACCCGGCGGAAGATGACCGAATTCGCGCCACGCCATCGATTGCACGCGATCGGCTTGGCAATAACGGCTCGGCCGCAAATACAGAAGCGTCCGCGTTGGCAACTCCGCGAGCGGCGTTCCGCAGAGTAGCGCCGGTTCGGCCATGTAATGCGACACCTCGACCGTTCCCGCATAACGGATCGCCAGCGCGCCAGGCTCGGCGTGCATGCGCGCGAGCCGATTGCCGAACGCCGGATCGTCGTCGATCGCCACGTCGGCCGGCGGCGTCGCCGCAAACGACTCGGAGACGACGCGCTGGTGCGGCGTGCGCGCGGCGTGCACGTTGAAAATGAATTCCGATGGCGTGACGACGTCGTAGGAAAGCTCCACGACGTAGCCGATACGCACGCGGCTACCCGCGGTGTCCGCGTTTTGATGCTGCATGGCGACGGTTCGCGCCGAGGCGCGACGAGAGTGCTAGCTCGGCGGCAGGTCCCAGTACGGATTGAATCCGCACGGCGTCGATGCGTCGGCGTCCGAAACCGGGTCCGCCGGATCCAGATCGATCAATGCGACCGGACGCATGGCTTCGGCATCGACCAGCACCTTGCATCCGGGGACGAGCTCGAGGCCGTGCGCGGCGTAGTTGCGCCAGAGCGCGGGATCCGGGTCAACGACGTACCAGATGCGACGATGCTTGTGCGCGTCCTCGGTGACGACCACGGTCGACAACGTGCCCATCGGCGCGCACGCGTGGCGCGCTCGCTCCCGGTCGACCGGTGGCCGGGCACGCGAACTGCGGCCGTTCTCGTGCGGCGCGACGGGAAAGCCGGGCAGGCTCGCCTGCATGAACGCTTGCGTTGCGTGAGTGAGAACCGATTTTTCCATCGCTAGAATCCTAAGACGTTGGCGCGCTCCGTCGTCGGACGAAGGAAGCGGCATTGGTGAGGGCCGACCCTGCCGCCTTCGAAATTCGAGCGCGGGCTCTTTCGGCTGGTGACGGAATGCAACGTTGCGAACGACACTATAGCGCGTGAAGTTGCGCGCGTCTGTCAGCGAAAACCGGACACGTTCGCGAGTGTGCGCTTACCCCGCCGCATCGAGGCCGAGCTGCACCATTTCGGCCGCACGCAGCACGGCGCGCGCCTTGTTCTGCGTCTCCTGCCACTCGGTTTCCGGCACCGAATCGTGCACGATGCCGGCGCCGACTTGCACATACAGCATGCCGTCCTTGACGACTGCGGTGCGGATCGCGATCGCCGTGTCCATGTCGTCCTGGAAGCTGATGTAACCGACGGCGCCCGCGTAAACACCGCGTCGCGTCGGCTCGAGCTCGTCGATGATTTCCATCGCACGCACCTTGGGCGCGCCGCTCACCGTACCGGCGGGGAACGTCGCCGCAAGGACGTCGAAACAGGACAGCCCCGGCTTCAGCACGCCCTCGACGTTCGACACGATGTGCATCACGTGCGAATAGCGCTCGACCGTCATCTGCTCGGTGACGCGCACGCCGCCGATTTGCGCGACGCGTCCGACATCGTTGCGCCCCAAGTCGAGCAGCATCACGTGCTCGGCGATTTCCTTCGGATCGTCCTTGAGCTCCGCCGCCAGCGCCTCGTCGGCATCCCGGGTCGCGCCGCGCGGCCGCGTGCCGGCGATCGGACGGAGCGTCACCGTCGAGCCTTCCTTGCGCACCAGAATCTCGGGTGATGCGCCGACGACGTGAAAGTCGCCGAAATCGTAATAGAACATGTACGGCGACGGATTGAGCGAGCGGAGCGCGCGGTACAACGACAGCGGCGACGCCGTGAACGGCAGCTTCATCCGTTGCGACAGCACGACTTGCATGACGTCGCCCGCCGCGATGTATTCCTTCGCGCGGCGCACCGCGGCTTGATATTGCTCGGGACCGGTCTCGCTTTCCGGCGTCGTCACAGTCGTCGCGGTCTGAAATGGAATCGATACCGGCGAGCGCAATTTCTGCCGCAACGCCTGCAGCCGGTCGTGTGCCTGCAGGTACGCATCGGGCAGGGCGGGGTCGGCGTAGACGATCAAGTGGATCTTGCCCGAGAGGTTGTCGATGACCGCGAGCTCGTCGGTCAGCAATAGCAGCATGTCGGGGAGCTGGTCGAGAGCGCCCGGATGCGCCGGCGCGCTCGCGGCGAGGCGCGTTTCGATGTGACGCACCGTGTCGTAGCCGAAATAGCCGGCGAGCCCGCCACAAAATCGCGGCAGCCCCGGGCGCGGCGCGGCGCGAAAACGTTGCATGTAGCTCCGCAGGAAGAGGAGCGGATCGCCGTCGAATCGCTCGACGACGCCGCCGCGGTCCTCGACCTCGACCTGCCGCCCCTTGACGCGAATACGGATCTTCGCCGGCAAGCCGATAAAGGAGTAGCGGCCGAACCGCTCGCCGCCGACGACCGATTCGAGCAGGAACGTGTACCGCTGGTTGGCGAGCTTGAGATAAAGCGACAGCGGCGTGTCGAGGTCGGCGAACGAATCGAGGACCAGCGGAATGCGGTTGAATCCTTGCGCCGCAAGCGCGCGAAATTCGGCTTCGGTGATCATGCGGAATCCTTGTTTCCGGGTGATTCGAAGGGCGTCGCTTAAGGCTCGCGCGCGACGCAAAGGCGCGGGTGTGATGTCAGCAGCGGCGTGAACCGCGCCAAACGCCCGTGCGCCAAGGCCACGCGTTCGCGTGGCGGCCGAAGGAGGTGAGTGTGTCGAATCGCATGCTGTTGCGCTTCGCACATCGCCGCGGGCCGAAGCGGTCGGCGCCGTCGACGTGCGAACCGACTATACCATCGCGGCCAGCCGCCCGCACCCGCGCCTCTTCACCGCGCCTTCGCGACCGCGGCGCGCATCGCGGCGATCGCGAAGG
>CATPAO010000220.1 GCA_955652025.1 Casimicrobiaceae bacterium | reverse complement strand
CCTGTATCCTACCAGGCCGGTTGTTCAAGTTCGGAGCTCAGCTGAGGTTCTAACGGCGGGGAGGGACTTGTGAAGCTCTGACGGGATAAAACATGAAACAGAAATTCGTCACAGGCAGCCTAGCCCAACTTCCGCGGTCTTTTGGGCAATTTCGAGCGCGTAGCCCGCTAAGTCCTTTGTTTGTAATGCGGCGTTGCATGTTTTGCAAAATAGTGACTAACACACGTGCGATCAGCCTTGACGAATCAGGGGTGAAGTGCGACCATTAGTGGCGAATGTATCTGCGCCAAACGACGCGTCGCCACAAGGGGAAAACCTACACCAATCATCTGCTCGTCGAATCCGTCCACACGCCCCACGGCCCCCGCCAGCGCACCATCTGTTCGCTGGGAAGCCTCGCGCCGGCACCGGTCGACGCATGGCTGGCGCTGGCGCACAAGCTCGAGTCCTCGTTGCAGGGACAAGGGGCCCTCCCAGAATCGCCGGTGCCGATCGAGGATCTCGCGACGAAGGCGCGACAGGGCCAGATGCGCCCCCGCATCGCCCGACCGCGATCGGCGATCGCGGTCGAGTCTGATCGCGTCGATGTGGAGGAGGCGCGGGAGGCCGGCCCGGTGCACACGGGGCATCAGATCTGGAAGCAGTTGGGCATGGATGGGATCTTGCGCCGCGCGGGCCTGTCCGCGCGTGCGTGTGCGCTGAGCGAAGCGATGACGTTGAACCGATTGATTTGTCCGCGCGCCGAGTATGCCATGCCGGACTGGATTCGCCGGACGGCGCTGGCGGACATTCTCAAGATAGACTTCGCGGCCCTTCACGAGGATGCGCTGTATCGGAATCTGGACCGGCTGCATCCGAATCGGGAGCAGATTGAGCGCGAGCTGGCCGAGCGAGAACAGACGCTGTTTGATCTCGATGACACGGTGTATCTGTACGATCTCACGTCGACGTACTTTGAAGGCCAAGCCCGAGCGAACCCCCAGGCCAAGCGGGGCTACTCGCGCGACAAGCGTCCCGATTGCAAACAAGTCGTCGTCGGCTTGGTCTTGGATCGGGACGGCTTTCCGAAAGCGCATGAGGTCTTCGACGGCAATCTGCAAGATCGCCGGAGTGTCGACCAGATGCTCACTGCGCTGGAGAAACGCGTGGGCAAGAAGGCGGGCGCCACGGTGATTGTCGATCGGGGCATGGCCTATGCGGAGAACCTGGATCAGATCCGTCAGCACGGGTTGCACTATCTGGTGGCCGGCCTGCAGCCAGAGCGGAACGAGTGGCTGGATGAGTTTGAGACGGACGACGAGTGGGAGAACGTCGTGCGCCTCCCCTCGCCGCGCAATCCCTTTCAGAAAAAGACGCGCGTGGAGATCAAACGCCGGCAGAAAGGCGACGTGGTCTACATTCTCTGCCGCAGTGAAGGCCGCCAGGAGAAGGACCGGGCCATTCGTGACACGCATGAACAGCGATGGCTCACCGACGTCACCAAGCTGCAGCAGCGGGTGGCGAAGGGCCGCCTGAAGCAGCCCGACACGATCCAGCAAGCCATCGGTCGGCTCCGGGAGCGGTATCCCCGGGTGGCGCGGTACTACGCGATCGCGTACGACACCGAGCACCGCACGATCGTCTGGCACGTCCACGCAGCGAAGAAGACGCGCGCGGCAAAGCTCGATGGGAGTTACCTCCTGAAAACCGATCGACAGGATCTCACGGCGGACGAGATCTGGCGCACGTATATCCTGCTCACGCGTGTCGAAGACGCGTTTCGCGATCTGAAGAGTCCGCTGATGGAGCGGCCGATTTTTCATCACCGGCAAAACCGGACGCAGACACATATCTTTCTGTGTGTGCTCGCCTATCACCTGCTGGCGGCGATCGAGCATCGGTTCTTACAGGCTGGCCTGCACACCTCCTGGTGGACCATCCGTCAGCAACTCAGCACCCATCAGGTCGTGACGGTCGTTCTGCCCACCACCGACGGTCGCGTGCTGAACATCCGGAAAGCCACCGTGCCCGAGGCGATCCACCGCGACATCTACGCCACGCTGCGCATCCCCGCGGAGGTCATGACACCGGTCAAGACCTGGCACCGCCCAGAACGAGTAGTGACGAAAAAAATACTAACCTGTTGAAAACAAAGGATCTTGCTCAGAAAACCGCGGAAGTTGGGTTAATCGGGCGTCAGCTCGAAGTCCGCGAGACGAAGGATCGGATTGACGGATACCACGGGCCTCGGCTGGTCGCCTCCCATCAGAAGGTACTGAGTCGCACCTTCACGCGGGTGACCGCACCGGAGCACCGGCCCCCCCGCGGGGCACGGCCCAGTACCCAACCGTCGCCGGAAGAGCAGGCCCTTGCGCAGGCCGATCCGCCCGTGCCTGCCTATGCCGCCGCGCTCAAACACCACAGTGCCGGGCGCGGCACGCTCGCGCTGCGCCGGCTGCTGGCGCTCTATCGCGAATATCCGCGCCCGGCCGTGCGGCAGGCGGTGACACTCGCCCAGCAGTATGGGCTGTTTGATCTCGATCGCCTCGAGCGCCTCACGCTGCGAGTGATTGCCAAAGCGTATTTCGTCCTCTCGGATGACGAGGGGGACGCATGAATGATGAGATCGAGCAACTGCTCCGCAATCTGCATCTGAAGAAAATCGCCACGATCATCGACGACGAGCTGGCGCATGCCGACAAGCACCAACTGTCCTACGGCGCCTTTCTCGCGCGCCTCTTACGCGCGCAGTATCACCATCGGCAAGAGACCGCGCTCGCGTGGCGGATCACACAGGCGCGCCTTCCCGAGACCTGGACGATCGAATCGTTTCCCTTCAAACGCCAGCCGGGTCTCAATCCGAAGCAGATTCGTACGCTCGCCGAGCTCGAATTTATCGCCAAGGCCGAGAACATCGTGCTGATCGGCCAAACGGGCGTGGGTAAAACTGGTATCGCCTCCGGCCTGCTCCTCAAAGCGATTCAGATCGGGTATCGGGGGCGCTTCATCCGCGCGCAGGATCTCTTCGACGAGATGTACGCCTCGCTCGCGGATCGCTCGACGCGCCGGCTGCTCAACTCGCTGATCCGAATCGATTGTCTCTTAAT
>CATPAO010000219.1 GCA_955652025.1 Casimicrobiaceae bacterium | reverse complement strand
TCGACGCGAAGGGACGCACGCTGCCCGCGGTCATTGTCGGCTACGATCATGCCAGCGGACTCGGCCTCGTGCGAAGCGTGGTGCCGCTCGACGCGACGCCGGTCGCGTTCGGCAATTCGACCCAGACGTCGGAACAGGATCCTGTGCTCATTGCGAGCTCGGGCGACGACGGTGCCGCGTTCGCGTGGATCGTGTCGAAGCGGATGTTCACCGGAAGCTGGGAGTACCAGCTCGACCAGGCGCTGTATACCAGTCCGCCGACGATGAATTGGAGCGGCGCGGCACTCATCGACCGCGACGGCAAGCTGCTCGGCATCGGCTCGCTGATCGTGCGCGAGGCGACGGATGGTGATCCGAAGCTGCCCGGCAATGTGTTCGTGCCGATCGACGTGCTGAAGCCGATCCTCGCCGACATGATCAAGACCGGCCATCGCGCCGGACCCGTGCGGCCGTGGCTCGGCGTCGCCGCCGAAGAGGTCCAGGGCCGGCTGTTGGTGACGAGAATATCGCCCGAGGGTCCGGCCGACCGGGCGGGCATACAGGCCGGCGACATCATCCTGGGCGTCGGCCGCGACGGCGTTCGCACGCAGGCGGAGTTCTACAAGCGCGTGTGGGCCCGCGGTAAGGCCGGCGACGAAATTCCTCTGAAGGTGCTGCAAGGCGTCGATATCAAGGACGTCAAGGTGCGGTCGATCGATCGCACCGAGTATTTCCGTCCGAAGACGATGTATTGACCGATCGTCGATCGGTCAGCACGTCGTTCCCGCGAAAGCGTTCCCGCGTACGCGGGAACCCCAGTGTCGTTCGCGCTGTTCTCGACGCCTCCCGTAGAATGCGGAGCTTCGCGCGTCCGGGACGCGCTTTAAGCCGACCGCGCGCAATGCTGGCTTCCGCCCTCACGATTTTCGCCGGCGCATTCCTGCTGTTCCTCGTGCAGCCGATCATCGCGAAGCAGATCCTGCCGTGGTTCGGCGGCTCGGCCGCGGTCTGGACCACGTGCCTCGTCTTTTTTCAGACCGCGCTGCTCGTGGGCTACGCCTATGCCGACTGGAGCGTGCGCAACCTCCGCCCGCGGCGTCAAGTGCAGTTGCACGTCGCGCTATTGGTCGCGAGTCTCGTCGTGCTGCCGATCGTTCCCGGCGGATTCTGGAAACCCGCCGGCGGCGAGAATCCGATCGGCCTGATTCTGGGGCTCCTCGCAGCGACGATCGGATTGCCGTACTTCCTGCTCGCGACGACGAGCCCGCTCGTCCAAGCCTGGTTCGCGCGGCGTTTTCCCGGACGCAGTCCCTATCGGCTGTTCGCGCTCTCCAACCTGGCGTCGATGCTGGCGTTGCTCGGTTATCCCTTCCTGCTGGAGCCGTGGATCGCCACGCGCGTGCAGGCGTGGGGTTGGTCCGCGGGCTATGTCGCGTTCGTCGCGCTTTGTGCGGCGACGGCGTTCGCGAGCTTGCGCGCCGGCGAGCCCGCGACCGAACCCGCGGATCCCGGCACGGCCGACGCGCGGACCCACAGCAGCGCGCCCACCGCGCTGCGCCAACTGCTGTGGTGCGCGTTGGCGGCGACGGGCTCGCTCCTGTTGCTGTCGGTGACGAACCACATCACGCAAAACGTCGCGGCGGTCCCGCTCCTCTGGATCGCGCCGCTATCGCTGTATCTCTTGACGTTCATCCTGTGCTTCGACGCGCCGCGCTGGTATCGCCGCGAATTGTTCCTGTCGATGGCGGCGGCTGCGCTCGGCGTGATGGCGTGGACGCTCGCCGATCCCAAGCTCACGCACGAGCTCGCGATCCAGCTCGGCGTGTTCTGCGCCGGTCTGTTCATCGCCTGCATGTTCTGCCACGGCGAGCTCGCGCGCCTGAAGCCCTTGCCACGGTATCTGACGCGTTTTTATCTGATGATCTCCCTGGGAGGCGCCATCGGTTCCGCCCTGGTGGGCATCGTCGCACCGCTCGTGTTGCCCGCCTATTTCGAGTTGGCGTTCGGACTTTCGCTCGGCGCGCTCCTCCTGCTGTGGCAAGTGCGGCGCGGCGCGATTGTGTTGCGCGCGCTCGCCGTCGCGGCGGTCTTTACGACGATCGGCTGTGCGGTATGGAGCGTTCGCGAATTCTACGATTCGACCATCCTCACCGCGCGCAATTTTTACGGCGTGCTGCGGGTCCAGGAGAGCGGCGCCGGCGAGGAAAATTCGCGCCGCCAGCTGATCCACGGGACGATCATGCACGGCAACCAATATCTGGCGCCGGGCCTCCGTCGCCAGCCGTCGACGTATTACACGGCCGACTCCGGCGTCGGACGCGTGCTCGAATCGTTGAACCCGAGCGCGACGCCGATCAAGGTCGGCGTCATCGGCTTGGGCGCGGGCACGCTCGCCGCCTACGGCAGCACGGGCGACGTCTACCGTTTCTACGACATCAATCCCGCGGTCGTCGGCATCGCGCAAAGCTATTTCACTTATCTCGGCGACAGCGAGGCGACGATCGAGATCGCGCTGGGCGACGCCCGCCTCTCGCTCGAGCGCGAGGACTCGCAGCAGTTCGACCTGCTCGCGATCGACGCGTTTTCGAGCGACGCGATCCCCGTGCATCTGATCACGTCGGAGGCAATCGCGATCTACTTGAAGCACATGAAGCGCGGCGGCATCATCGCGTATCACGTCACCAATCGGTTTCTCGACCTTGTGCCGGTCGTGCAGGCACTCGCCGACGCGCGCGGGCTCCGCGCGACATGGGTGCGCGACGAAGGCGAAGATCCGCTCGCGAGCCGCAGCGACTGGGTGCTGCTTTCGCGCGACGGCAAGATCCTCGACCTCCCTCGCATCGCGGAAGCCGCGACCGAAATCGTGCGCCACCCCGAGTGGCGGCTGTGGACGGACGACTTCAACAATCTCGTGCAGGCGCTGAAGCCGTGATGTCGCGCACCGCGGCCGCTTGATCGACTGCCGGAAGCGCGCGGTGACAGCGTAGAATTTCGCCATGCCTCTTGCCGAGTCCTCCGCGCCGCTCGCGGATCCCGCGCCATATCGCGCATTGCGCCGACTTCCCAACGCGCGCTTCATCGAGGCGATCGACCAGCGCGCATTGCCGCACGCGCTCGTCATGACACGGATCGCCGATGCGGATGCGGCCGCGCTGGCGATCCGCAAGATGCTCGTCCGCGGCGCGCCGTTGATCGGCGCCGTCGGCGCATACGGCCTGGCGCTGGCACTCGATCGCGATGCCAGCGACACCGCGCTCGCACGCGCTCACGCCGCGCTCGACGCAACGCGTCCCACGGCCGTCAATCTCCGCTGGGCGCTGGACCGCGTACGCAAAGCGGTGGCGCCGTTGCCCCCCGGCGAGCGCGCGGATGCCGCCTGGCGCGAGGCCGACGCCATCGCGACCGAGGACGTCGCAATCAACCACGCGATCGGCCGGCACGGTCTCGAGTTGCTGCGCGAAATGGCCCGTCGCCGGTCGGGGCCGATCAACGTGATGACCCACTGCAACGCCGGCGCACTCGCGACCTGCGGCTGGGGCACGGCGACGGCACCGCTTTTTCTCGCCCACGCCGAAGGCCTGCCCGTTCATGTGTGGATCAGCGAAACGCGGCCGCGGCTGCAGGGCGCCAATTTGACCGCCTGGGAGATGAGTCAGCGCGGCATTCCGCACACGCTGTTCGTCGACTCGGCGAGCGGACTATTGATGCGCCGCGGCGACGTCGACGCAGTCCTGGTCGGTGCCGATCGCGTGGCGCGCAACGGCGACGTCTGCAACAAGATCGGGACGTACGAAAAGGCGCTGGCCGCGCGCGACAACAACGTGCCCTTCTACGTCGCGTTGCCGTCGCCGACGATCGACTGGAAGCTCGCCTCCGGCGACACGATCACGATCGAATCGCGCTCCGCCGACGAGGTGCTGACCACGCTCGGGCGCGACGATTACGGCCATACGACGCGCGTCGCGCTGGCGCCGCCCGGTACGCGCGTTGTGAACTACGCATTCGACATCACGCCGTCGCGCCTCGTCAGCGGGCTGATCACCGAACGCGGGATCGCGCGCGCGGCGGAGTGGCTCGTCGCAATGTTTCCCGAGCGGCAACGCGTCGCGTGAAAGGCCCGCGGCCACGGGCCCTCGTGCGTGGATGAGGCGACCTACGTCACTGGCCTGGAACGCGGCAACAAACGCTTTCGGCCTCGTAGTTGCTGTTGGTAATCGTTGTGCCCGTGTTGTTGAGCCAATAGCAGTCGCCGTGGGCGGTGGGGCTTGTCTCGACAAGCTGCATGCCCGGGAAGACCAGGAAACTGCAGCCGCCGCCCGTCTTCGTGTAGCCGGGGGTGCAGGCCGGAGCAGCAAGTTGCAGATAGGTGCCTACCCCGGTGGTGCCCGTCCCCGTGGCCAGCAGATCGACGCATTGCAGCGCAGTGGCCTGATTCTCGATGAAGTATCCGACGACGTCGACGACGACATCGGCCTGGCCGCTCGGTCCGTTATAGCGCACCGTAAAGTCAT
>CATPAO010000218.1 GCA_955652025.1 Casimicrobiaceae bacterium | reverse complement strand
GTTCACGTTCGAAATCGTCAACGCTCTCAATGCCAACAACAACAACGGCGCGGGCTGGACCGGCATCAGCGCTCTCGCCGGCTTCGAGTTCAAGGACCTTGGCGTCAACTTCACTGGGGGCGTTGGCGCCACGGAAACATACCTTGGCAACACGGTCATAGGGACGAACCAGCAGATCGCCGCGGGTCTCTGCGGAAACGGTGCGCCTCCGCCAGCCCTGTGCTTCGGCGGGACTACCTATCCCGGGTTGAACCTGGCGCTGACGAACGACATGCTGTTCACGATCAACATCACAGGGGGCGGCACGCTCAACATTTTGTCGACCGGCCCGCACCTTCAAATTGCGTTCATGAGCTCACTAAACGGCAGCGGCAAGGTAGGCTCGCTTTACTCGCAGAACATCCCGTCGAGCAGCACCGGCAGCCCGCCCAGCAGCAGCGGGGCTCCTGAACCCAGTTCCAGCGCCCTCGCACTGCTCGGACTCGCATTGCTGGGTGTCACGTTCCTCAAGCGGCAGATGTCGCGGACCGCCTGATCGACTCGGTTTTACCGAACTACTCAAAACCCCGCGCCTGCGGGGTTTTGTTTTTCTTGGGAGGGCCATTTACGATATCTCGTCACGACCGCAGCGAGTCATGCGGTAAAGTCCAGCGGACATGGACCGCGTCTCGACCATCCCCGTTTTTGCCGCGCGCCTCTTGCGACTGAAGAATCTAGCCGCGTCGGTGGCCGTGACGGCCCTCGCATGCGCGATTTATGGTTTCACGCCGAACGGCCAGAGGCAGCTCGACAAGCTCTATGGCTTCGCGGGCTTCTCGATCATCGGCATGGATTTCCTTGTCACGGCGGCGCTTTGGTACATGGTGCTCTTGCTGGTTTATTACCTTGCAGAGCGGAATCCGCGAACCTCGAAGTCGTTGCTCTTCTTTCGGGTCGTCGGGAGGTTCGCTCGATCGCCGTCGACCGAGTGGACGAAGGGCCTTCCTCGCGAGGATCGCGTTGCCGTGCTCGTCACGTTGCTCAAGGCTTTTTTTGCGCCGCTGATGGCCATGTCGTTGATGGTCTTCTTCATGGGTGCGGTTACCAACAGCGCGGAGATTGCAAGGGGAGGGGCATTCGACGCCGGATTCAGAACGCTGTTCGATCAGCATGGCTTCTGGTTCCTGATTCAGCTCATCCTGTTCGTCGACGTATTGATCTTCACCGTCGGGTACCTGGTGGAGTTGCCGCAGCTCCACAACGAGATCCGTTCCGTCGATCCGACCCTGATGGGCTGGGGAGCGGCGCTGATCTGCTATCCGCCATTCAACACCGTCGGGAGCGCCGTCCTCGGGTCACCGGTGAGCGATTTCCCGAGATTTGACGATCCGACGGCGCACGTCAGCCTGAACCTCGCATTGTTGACGCTGATGGCGATCTACGCGTCGGCATCCGTGGCGCTCGGCTTCAAGGCGAGCAACCTCACGCATCGTGGCATCGTCGCGCGCGGGCCGTACGCGGTGATCCGGCATCCGGCCTATGTGTGCAAGAACCTCGCGTGGTGGATCGGTTCGATCCCGCTGGTCTCGTTAGCGTTTTCTCAATCGATGTTCAGCGGGATACAGGCTGTTGCCTCGGTCGTAGGATGGTCGATGGTTTACGTGCTCCGCGCCTTGACCGAGGAAGATCACCTGCGAAGCGTCGATGGCGAGTATGCCGCCTACGCCGCGAGGGTACGCTACCGTTTCATTCCCGGCATCGTGTAGGCGATAGCCGACGAAGCAACCGTCCGGGCATGGCCGCGTGTTGCGGTGTCGCGGGTCCGTCCGAAGGGTGCGCGCCCTGTGTGGGTTCCTGATCCATTTGCCGGACCGGGATTTGCGTCCCATTTGACCGGGCAGATGCGAGCGGGGCGGCACAAGACCGCCCGCTTTTTGTGGCAATGCGGGCTGATTTACTACCGTGTGACCTGCACCTGTTTGGTCGTGCTGTTGCCGGCGGCATCGGTCGCCGTGACAACAATCGTGTGCGTGCCCCGCGCTGCCCTCTTGGTGTTCCAGTTATAGGTAAGAGAAGCGCCCACTGCCGTCGATTTCAGCGTGCCGTCGATAAAGAGCCTTTGCGTGATTCCGGCAGCGCCCGAATCATCGCTCGCCGATGCCCTGATCGAGACGATGCCCGACACTAACGCACCGTCTACGGGGTTCGTGATCGTCAGCACCGGCGGCGTCGTATCGGTCGTGACTCCGGTGCCAACCGTGTTGGAGACGTTGACGATTACGGGCGCCGATGTCGCCGAGTTCCCTGCGGCATCGAATGCGACCGCGGTGAGCGTGGCCGCGCCGTTCGGTGCCGACGTCGACGCCCAAGCGAATTGATAGGGCGCGGTATTGGTCGTGGCTTGCGTTACGCCATTGACGCGGAAGTCGACGCGCGTGACACCGACATTGTCGCTGGCGTTCGCGCTGACCGTGACGGTCCCTGAAACAGTACCCCCGGTCGGGGAGACGATCGCCACCGTCGGCGGCGTAGTGGCGGGCGGCGGAGTATTCGAAACGTTGAGCAATACCGGCGAAGACACCGCCGAATTGTTCGCGGCATCGTAGGCGACGGCGGTAATCGATACCGCGCCATCGGGCACGCTCCTGGAGTCCCACGCGAATTGATACGGCGGTGACGCATCGCTGGCGACGACCGTTCCATTGATCCGCAGGTCGACACGCGCGACGCCGACGTCGTCGGTTGCGTTTACGGTGATCGAGACGATGCCGGACACCGTTCCTCCCGTCGGGGACGCAATGGACACCGTCGGCGGAGTGGTATCGGCCGGCGGACCGGAGCCGCCGGCGAGTTGGACTGCGGCCGCGGCGTTCACGCGGCCATAACCGAAATAAATATTGGGGTCCGGGGCGCCCAGAACCGTAGCGCTCGACTCGAGCGTCGAATCGATTTGCGCCGGCGTGAAATCGGGTCGCTTCGAGATGATCAGCGCCGCCGTGCCCGCGACGATCGGTGTCGCGAGCGACGTTCCCCAACAATATTGATAGCCGCCGCCGTTGGTCGTCGTCAGGATGTTGTTGCCCGGCGCGGAAATGGCGATAAAGCTGCCGAAGGACGAGAAGCTCGCAAGGAGGTCAGACTCCTGTGTGGCGGAAACGACTAACATTAGGTTCGTGGGTGCGGTGTTGTCGATCGCGCCCGTATTGCCGGCGGCGACATAAAGGACGCCCCCCTTGCTTCGCAGGTAGGAGGCAGCGCTTTGAATTGTCACGCTGCTTGAAGCGCCTTGGTAGCTTAGGTTCGCGACTTTGGCGCCGTGATCCGCCGCCCAGCTGATGCCTTGAGCAACCGTGCTCCAGTACGCGTACCCGGACGGCTCCGAGATGCGCACCGGCATGATGTGCGCGCCCCCCGCGACCGCAGCGACGCCGATGCCGTTGTTAGTCGCAGCAGCGGCCGCGCCGGCCACCGCCGTACCGTGTCCGTAGACGTCGGCGGTATTGCTGTTGTTGTCGTAGAAGTTCCAGCCCGAAACCATTTGCGGTGCCAGGTCGGGGTGTGTGCCGTCAACGCCCGTATCGAGTATCGCGATCGTCACCCCGGCGCCGGTCGACGAGTCCCACGCCGTCGGGGCATTGATCTTGGCGAGATGCCATTCGCTCGCAAAGTAAGGATCGTTCGCGGTGCCAGCCGGCGTCATCAGCTGGTCGACTTCGGCAAACTTCACCTGCGTGTGCGTGAGCAGCTTGCCGACGGATTCCGCTTCCTTACCGCTTGGGACGTTGACGACGTGAACGTCCAATCTTCCGAGCTTGCCGAGCGATAGGCCACCTTCGCTCGCAAGCGCCGCCTGAAAATCGGAATCAGAGCTTCCAGCCGCCTGCCCAACCAGGATATGGCCCCGGGCAAAGCCGTGTCCTGTACCGGTCGAGGCGGGAAGCACCGGCGTCGGCGCTTTCGCCAAGCCCGGCTTGAGCCCTTGGCCGTGGACGGGTCGATTGGCGGCGAAAAAAAGCGCCGCTAGTAGGATGAGGCCGAAAGCCCCGATCGAGACCGCACGCGGGTGACGGGTGCGCGAATCAGGTGCATCGAGGGAATTTCTGGCGAAGGAATCGCTGGGACGCTGCATCATGAAATCGCTCCAAAGACCTACTAATGAACGTCACAGGTCTGTCGAAGCGACACGGACGCGCGTCTTAGCCTTACGTCGACGCCGCGTTGCCGTCCGGCGCCGGACGCTACCCGCGAACTTGTCGTCGGAAGGCGCGGCCCAACTTGACCGCACCGTCCGCTACAGTCCGGCAATCCCGCTGTCGTAGGACTGGGGTCCCTTAGACCGGTGACTTTGCGTCCCCGGCTTTCGCCGGGTTTGCCCTGTATCAGACCGCTTTTTATGACAAACGCATTATAGCGCGCCGAAGGCCAGCAAGCACAAGATGTACTGAACTAGAAAGGGTTGATGTGTGAGCCAATGTTGTGCATTTGAGACGCCCCATCTCAAGTGTAGATGGCAGATCACGTCGGTGCTGAGAGAACGATGCGGGCCGTCGACGCGAATCCACATTGATAATCATTCGTTTTCAGGTGTCGCCGGCATCGCAGTTTCAAGATATTACATTGGCAAGATCCATCGATATTGACCTGGCGTTCTGATGGTGTTTGTCAACCGAAGTATGACTAATTAGCATTACAATTCAAAGATGTATTGATCAAAAGAGCCGCGGAACCGTTTGGGCGATCGGCATAATTCTCAGTACCGTGTGCCGGGCGGTTCGGTACGGATTGGACCTGGTCCATTCGAACAGATTGTGAGCTACATCTTTCGCCCCGGGGGCGGGCGAAACGCCGGTGCCGCCGACGGCACCGCGGGATTCCACGCTTCAGCGCGGCACCATCGTCGCCCGCTCCCAGGGCAGCTCGCGCGAAAGCAGCACGTTCAAAAGGTTGTCCTGGAAGCTCACATTCGACGTCAACCGATCGTGCCGCTCGCAAAGAAAAAACCAGTACGCGACCGGAAGAAAACTTTCGTCGAGTTGCGGCGCGGAGGGGTCGAGCGTCTCGCGCGCCAGCAGCGATGGCTTGGTCACGCGGCCGTCGCCTGGCTCGAGCATCAGCTCGTCGTACGGGACGCTTGCCTTGCGCGCGCGGATCGCATCCGGATACATCCGCGCGACCGGCTGGCCGCTGTCGCTCTCGAGTAACAGCCGCGCCGGCGTCAGCGCACAGTCGCCGCCGAACAACACGTAGCGGATCGGCGTAAGAGGTTCGGGCGTCGACATCTGCCACGCAAACCGGCGCGCGCGCTCGAGGCGGAAATCGAAATAGCGGTGCAGCGATTCGACGTACGAATCGGCATCCGCACCGTGCCGGGCACGAACGCGCGCTTCGGCCACCGGATCGAACACCGACCAGCGATAGCGGCGCCACGTCGCGGGATCGAACAGCTCGTCCGGCAACGGATTGCCGTCGATGTCGATCAGCCACGTGACGAGCGGGTGCGGGAACAGCTGATAGCCGCTCGGCATCGTCGCGAGAATTTCCGGCGCGATGCGGGCGGCGCCGATCGGTTCACCGGACAGATACGCATGCAGCGACGCGACGGAACCGAAATTCGGCGTGCCCAGCAGAATGAGCTTGCGGACGCGCGTCGTGCCGTAGAGTGTGACGAGTTGCTCGCTGCCGTCCAGCGCATCGATCGGACCGTAGCGCAGGTAATAGCGGGCGATCAATCCGCCCATGCTGTGCGCGACGATGTCGACGCGCAGGTCCGGCTTGCCGTAGTCCCGGCGGATCGCGTCGATCAGATGTTCGAGCGCGCGCGCGTGCTCGACGTTGTCCTGGCGCCAGTCATAGGGGAAGACGTAATAGCGACGCTCGCCCGGCAGCGCCGGAACACCGGGCGTTCCCTTCGCGTAGCCGGCGTAGCGCGTTAGCGTGTCGATGATCGGCGCGTAGAAATCCTGGCCGAGCACGTGCTCCGCAATATCGAATGCCTCGAGGTCATCCGGGAGCACGGCCAGTGTTTTAGGGTCGAACTCAAGCGCGAGATGACGGTAATCGCCGAACAGGACGTCCTGCCACGGACCGGGCCAAACTTCGCGCCCGGTGGCGCGGCTCCGCAACTTCGATCCGAACAGTCCCGGAATGACGATCACCGGCGTCGTGTCCGACGATGCGCTCATCGCGCGATACATGCGCGCCAAATCCGGCCGCATCGACGGGTCGCGGCATCCGGAAACGGCGAGGCAGAATAGTGCCGCGAAGAGACACCAACGAAGAGTCGTTGTCACGTCATTGTCAATTAACTTTTCGCTCGAATCGCACGCTTTTCGCCCTCTCATTACGGGTGTATGCTGGATTCACCTGCCGCTGCCGTCAAACGGCCCGTGCAGGGCGCCAAATGCGCATTGCGCATCCACCGGTGAACGGGAGCAACAACCATGGGATTCATGGACTTTGTGAAAGACGCCGGGGAGAAACTCTTCGGGCGCGGACAGGCTCAGGCGGCGATGAACGAGGTCAAGGCCGATCCGAACAACGAGGCGAAGGTCAAGGCCGCCAACGACGCGGCCGCCGATGCGATTCAGGATTACATCAAGTCGCAGAATTTGTCCGCCACCGGTCTTACGGTAACGTTCGACGGCGCGACTTCCACGGTGTCCGTGTTCGGCGTCGCGCCGAATCAGGAGACGATGGAAAAGATTGCGCTGTGCTGCGGCAACGTCGCCGGCGTAGCGAAGGTCAACAACATGATGTCGGTCGACCAGAGCGCTCCCGAGGCGACGTATTACACGGTCGTTTCCGGCGACACGCTGTCGAAAATCTCCAAGACGAACTATGGCGATGCGAACAAATATGGGGTGATCTTCGAGGCGAACAAACCGATGCTCTCCGATCCCAACAAGATCTATCCCGGACAGGTGCTTCGCGTCCCGCCTCTGTGAAGCGATTCGTCGATGATCGCGCCGCCGCGGCCATGTGCCGCGGTGGCCTTGCCGCCCAGACGCCGATCGGCGATCCGGACGATGACGATTGGGAAAGCGACGACGTCGACGACGATGAGGACGAGGACGACGAGGAGGACGACGAGGAACCGCTGCAGGCGACCGCGCCGGCGTGGGCAACCGATCTATTGCGGCGCGTCATCGACTCGCGGGCCGGAATAACTTAACCGCCGGTCACATTCGCGGCATACTCGGGCCGTAGCGTGCTCGCGCCCTCCGAATCGCCCGAATGACCCCTTATCTTTCCATCGAGTCGCTGACGTGCGCGTACGGCCCGACGCGCGTGCTCGATGACGTCAATTTGGAGGTCGGGCGCGGCGAGTTGGTAGCGCTGCTCGGGAGCTCGGGCTGCGGCAAGACGACACTGCTCCGATCGATCGCGGGCTTCGTGTCGCCGCAGAAGGGCGCGATTCGTGTCGATGGCCGCGACATCCTGGGCCTGCCGCCCGAGAAGCGCGGCACCGCGATGATGTTCCAGTCCTACGCGCTGTGGCCGCACATGTCGGTCCGGGACAACATCGGCTACGGCCTCAAGATGCGCGGATGGGCGAAGGACGCGATCGAGACGCGCGTCGCCGAGATGCTCACGTTGCTGCAGCTCGAAGGGTTCGGTCCGCGGCCGGTCACGCAATTGTCCGGTGGCCAGCGCCAGCGCGTTGCGCTCGGCCGCGCGCTCGCCGTCGATCCGCAGCTTCTGCTGCTCGACGAGCCGATGTCGAACCTCGACTACAAGGTGCGCATCGAATTGCGGCACGAGCTTCGCGCGCTGCAGCGGCGCATCGGGATCACGGCGGTGTACGTGACGCACGATCGCGAAGAGGCGTTGACGCTCGCCGACCGGATCGCGGTGATCGACGCCGGGCGCGTCGTCCAATACGGCCCGCCGGAGGAAATTTTTCACCGTCCCGCATCGGCGTTCGTCGCGGGCTTCATGGGCGCCGACAATTCGATCGAAATATCGCAGTGGCCCGACGGGTCGCTCACCGCCGCCCGCGACGGCGGCTTGCCCGTGCGCGCGCATTTTCGCAGCGACGCGGCGCGAATCGCGAATGGCGACGAAAGCGGAGCCAGCGATGATCTTCGATTCAGCGGCACCGTCGCGCAGACTCTGTACGTGGGCCAGGGTTATCGTTATCGCGTCCACACCGGCGGCGCGGATGTCTGGGCGCACGCCGCCGAACGGGTGCCGGAGGGCGCGACGGTCGCGGTCGTCGTTCCTCGCGCCGCACTTCTGATTTTTTCTGCTGCAACATCGACTCGTCACTAGGAGGGAGATATGAAGATCCGTTATCTATTGGCCGCCGCAGCGTTCGGCGCCGCATGGGTCCTGCCCACGGCGCCGGCCGTCGCCCAGACGCTCAACGTGATCACCGCCGGCGACCAGAACATGGTTGATTACGTGAACAACTATCTGGCGCCGAAGTTCGAGAAAATGAATCCGGGCGTGAAGGTGCGCGCGGTCGGCACCGGGCCGGGCGACTCGGGCTCGCAAAAGATCTACGAAAAACTGTCCGCGCAACAAAAGGCGGGCTCTGCCGCCTGGGACATCGACGTCGCCGTCGTGCATCAGCGCGGCGCGGCGACCATGGTCAACGAAAAACTGCTGATGCCCTATCGCAACGACATCGCAGCCGGCAAGCTGGTCTCGCGCGACACGGCGAAAAACGCGCTGGGCGCCAATGTCGACGGCTACGTGCTGCCGATGTTCCACAGCCAGATCGCGTTCGCGTACAACCCGGACCTCGTCAAGGCGCCGCCGAAGAGCTTCGCCGAACTCAACGATTGGGTGAAGAAGAATCCGAAGCAGTTCGGCTACAACGGCGTCAAGGGCGGGATGTCGGGCGTCGGCTTCGTGATGGGCTGGGTCGCGGCGAACGCCGGCATGGGCGACAAGCTCGAGAAGGGTCCGTACGACCCGGCGCAGAAAGCCACGATCGACAAGTCGCTCGCCGGTCTCAAGGATTTCAATCAATACGTCGTGATGACCCCGGGCAACGCCGGCACGCTCGACATGCTGAACCGCGGCGAGATCGCGATGGGGCCGGTATGGGTCGACATGTTCTACACGTGGCAATCCGACGGCAAGATGAGCCCGAAGATCAAATTGTCGCTGCCGTCGCCCGGCCTGCCGGGACAGCCGATGTATTACGTTATCCCCGCCAAGGCGGCCAATGCCGCGGTCGCGAAGAAGTTCATCGACTTTGCGGAGAGTCCCGAGGTCCAGGCCGACGGCAT
>CATPAO010000217.1 GCA_955652025.1 Casimicrobiaceae bacterium | reverse complement strand
GCCGGGATACAGCGGACCGATGACCTACGACGCGCTGACCAAGGCGGGCGTGCCATTGTTCGCGTACGGCAATTTCATCACGGTGGCGATCAATTTCATGATTCTGGCGTTCATCATCTTTCTGATGGTGAAGCAGATCAACCGGCTGAAGCGGAACGAGCCGAAGGCGCCGGCGGCGCCGCCGGAAGATGTCGTGCTGCTGCGCGAAATCCGCGACTCGCTCAAGCGTTAGCGCGTCGCGTCACAATTAGAAATCAATTCCGGAGGAGTTCGATGAAATCGATCAAGGCGCTCCCGCGCGCGGGCGCGATGCTGGCATTGGCGTGGTGCGGAGCCGCACTCGCCGACATCACCATCGGCGTCACGCTGTCGGCCACCGGGCCGGCCGCTTCGCTCGGTATTCCGGAGAAGAACACCGTCGAAATGCTGCCGACGACCCTCGCGGGTCAGAAGGTCAACTGGATCGTGCTCGACGACGGCTCCGACACGACCAAGGCGGTCACGAATACGCGCAAGCTGATCTCGGAGGACAAGGTGGATGTCGTCGTCGGATCGACGATCACGCCGAACTCGCTCGCGATGATCGACGTTGTCGCCGACGCGGAAACGCCGATGATTTCGGTCGCAGCTTCGGCGCGGATCGTCGATCCGACCAACCCGAGGACGCGCTGGGTGTTCAAGACGCCGCAAAACGATGCACTGATGGCCGACGCGATCGCCGTGCACATGAAAGCCAACGGCGTGAAGACGCTCGGCTATATCGGCTTCAGTGACGCATACGGCGACGGATGGCTGGCGGAGATCAAACGATCCGCGCAAACGGCGGGCATCAAGGTCGTGGCGGAGGAGAAATACAACCGGAGCGATACGTCGGTCACGGGGCAGGTGCTGAAGCTGGTCGCGGCCAATCCCGACGCCGTCTTGATCGGCGCCGCCGGGACGCCCGGCGCGACGCCGCAAAAGGAGTTGGTTGCGCGAAATTACAAGGGCAAGATTTATCAGACGCACGGCATCGCCAATCCGGATTTCCTGCGTGTCGTGGGCAAGGACGGCAATGGCACGCTGCTGCCGATCGGTCCGATGCTCGTCTTCGAGCAGTTGCCCGATTCCAACCCGATCAAGAAGGTGGCGGCCGACTACATCACGCCCTACGAGGCCAAGTACGGCAAAGGATCGCGGACCACATTCGGCGGCCACATCTACGACGCGTGGCTCCTGCTCTCCAAGGCGGTTCCCGAGGCACTCAAGAAAGCCAAGCCGGGCACGAAGGAGTTCCGCGCGGCGCTCCGCGATGCGCTCGAGACAACCAACGTCGTGGGCACGCACGGCGTCTTCGTCATGGGTCCACAGGAGCACAACGGCCTCGACAATCGAGCGCGGGTGATGATCAAGATCGACAACGGCCAGTGGACACTCGCCAAATAGCCTAAAACGCAAGGCGTCCGGGCCGGTCGCGGTTCGCCCGCGCCGGCCCGTTTTGCGTCCGGTGGTCCCCGCGCTATGCTTCGGGCGGCCCGCCCGCGCCTCCCATTTTTCTTCCACCGATGGACTTGTCGATCGCCGCGTTGTTGACGCAGGACGGAATCACCAACGGCGCGATCTACGCGCTCCTGGCGCTCGCGCTGGTGCTGGTGTTCGCGGTGACGCGCGTGATCTGGATACCGTCGGGCGAATTCGTCGCGTACGGCACGCTGACCTTGGCGGGCCTGCAACTCGGCAAGCCACCCGGCACGGTGGGATTGCTGGCCGGAATGGCGATCGTCGCCGGCGCTATCGAAATGGTGGGCTGCGTCAAGCGAAACGAGCGCGCGCGCATCCCGCGGCAACTCCTGCTGTGGACCGGCTTGCCGATGGCAATTGCCGCGCTGGTTTGGTGGGCGGCGCCACTCGATCTGCCGCTCCCGCTTCAGGTCGTGCTCACGCTTGCGGGCGTCACCGCGCTCGGCCCGTTGCTGTATCGAATCGCCTACCAGCCGCTCGCCGAAGCAAGCGTGCTCGTGCTGCTGATCGTTTCGGTCGCCGTGCATTTCGCGCTGACCGGGCTCGGGCTCTGGTTCTTCGGCGCCGAGGGCTCGCGGACGCCTGCGTTCATCTCTGCCTCGTTTCAGCTCGGCAACGTCAACATCAACCTGCAAAGCGTGCTGGTCGTGGCGACGAGTGCGGCGCTGATCGCGGTGCTCTATGTTTTTTTCGGTCGCACGCTGTATGGCAAGGCGCTCCGCGCGACGGCGGTCAATCGCGTCGGCGCGCGCCTGGTCGGCATCTCGCCGAGCCTCGCCGGCACGCTGACGTTTACGTTGGCGGCCCTGATGTGCGCGTTCTGCGGCGTGCTGATCGGACCGATCACTACCGTGTACTACGACTCGGGGTTTCTGGTGAGTCTCAAGGGATTCGTCGGCGCGATCATCGGCGGGCTCGTCAGCTATCCGCTCGCTGCCGGCGGTGCGCTGCTGGTCGGCTTGCTCGAATCGTTCTCTTCGTTCTGGGCGAGCGCGTTCAAGGAAGTGATCGTGTTCACGCTGATCATTCCTGTGCTGCTGTGGCGCAGCCTGACCACGCGTCATCATGAAGAAGATGAATAACGACCGCGGTCGCTTGTCCTCCGCCGCAAGGCATCGGCGCGAATCGCTATGACACGAACGCGCCTCGCGTGGGCCGCGCTGGTGGTCGCATTGGCAGGTGTGCCGATGCTGGCGCCGCAATTCTGGGTGACGCTCGGCAACTACATAGGGCTCTACAGCATCGTTACGCTCGGGCTGGTGTTGCTGACCGGCATCGCGGGCCAAACCTCGTTTGGACAAGCGGCGTTCGTGGGCCTCGGTGCCTACACGACCGCTTATTTGACCACGCACTACGAATCGTCGCCTTGGGTCGCGCTGGCGGTCGGTTTGGCGATCACGCTGGCGGTCGCGTTGACACTCGGCTTCATCACGTTGCGCATGAGAGGGCACTACCTTCCACTCGCGACGATCGCCTGGGGCATCAGTCTTTACTTCCTCTTCGGCAATCTGGAATTCCTGGGCGGACACACCGGGATGACAGGCATTCCAGCGCTCAGCCTGTTCGGAATCGAGCTCCGCGACGAGCGGCGTTATTTCTACCTGATCTGGGCGATCGCGCTCGGCGTGCTGTGGGCGACCGACAACCTGCTGGACTCGCGACCCGGGCGCGCGATCCGCGCGCTCAAGGGCGGTTTGGAGATGGCCGAGGCGTTCGGTGTCGACGGTGCGCGGCTCAAGATTGTCGTGTTCGTCTACGCTGCATTGCTCGCCTGCGTGTCCGGCTGGCTCTATGCGCACCTGCAGCGCTTCGTGAACCCGACGCCTTTCGGCATCAATCAGGGGATCGAATACTTGTTCATGGCCGTCGTGGGCGGCGCGGGGAGCGTGTGGGGCGCCGTCGTCGGCGCGACGTTCATCACGCTATTGAAGGAAATGCTGCAGGACGTGCTGCCGCGCGTGCTGGGCCGCTCCGGCAATTTCGAGATGGTGGTCTTCGGCATTCTGATGGTCGTGTTGCTGCAGTTCGCGCGGGACGGCGTCTGGCCATGGCTTTCGCGCCTCGTGCCGGAGCGACGACCGCGGCCCGTCCCCGACGCCTCGCCGCTCGCCACGCGCGCTGCTATAGCGCCCTCGGTGCATTTGCTCGAGGTGAGAGGTGCGCGCAAGCAATTTGGCGGTCTCGTGGCAGTCAACGATTTGTCGTTCGAGATTCGGCCCGGAGAAATTCTGGGTTTGATCGGCCCCAACGGCGCCGGCAAGAGCACAACCTTCGGCCTCATTTCAGGGGCGCTGCAGCTGACTGCCGGAGAAGTGATTTTCTGCGGCGAGTCGATCGGCAGTCGCGAGCCGTATCAAATCGCGCGGCGTGGCATTGGACGCACCTTCCAGCACGTCAGACTGTTGCCGCAGATGAGCGTGCTGGACAACGTGGCGCTCGGCGCCTACCTGCGCGGAACGTCCGGCGTCCTCCGTGCCGCACTTCGCCTCGATCGTGCCGAGGAAGCGTGCACGCGCGCGGACGCGGCGCGCGTCATCGCGCGGGTCGGCTTGGGCGAGCATATCTTCGACTCCGCGGGCAGCCTGCCGCTCGGCAAGCAAAGGATCATCGAGATTGCGCGCTCGCTCGCCGCCGATCCGGTGCTGCTGCTGCTCGACGAGCCGGCGGCCGGATTGAGATATCGAGAGAAGCGCGAGCTGGCGGAGCTCCTGCGCGCGCTCAAGGCGCAAGGCATCACGATCCTGCTGGTCGAGCACGACATGGATTTCGTGATGGGACTGACGGATCGTTTGGTGGTGATGGATTTCGGCGAAAAGCTGGCCGAAGGCAAGCCGACGGAAATCCAGCGCAACCCCGTCGTGCTGGAGGCGTACCTTGGCGGCGTCTGAGGCGGCACTCGTCGGGGTGGCGATGCGATGACCGCATTGTTGGACGTCCGCAACGTCTCGATCGGCTATGGCACCGTCGAAGCGGTGCACGGCGTTTCGCTCGAGGTGAACGCCGGCCAGATCGTCACCGTCATCGGTCCTAACGGCGCCGGCAAGACGACGCTGCTCGCCGCGATCATGGGCTTGCTGCCGGCGCACGGCGACGTCGAGTATCTCGGTGCGTCGATCGGCCGACGCTCGGTCGAGGCGCGAGTCGCCGACGGCCTCGTCCTGGTCCCGGAAAAGCGCGAGTTGTTCGGCAGCATGACGGTCGCCGAGAATCTCGAGCTCGGCGGATTCGCACGGCGCGGCGCGCCCGACGTTGCCAAAACACTCGCCGACGTTTATCGGCGCTTTCCGCGTCTGGACGAGCGCCGCGGTCAACGCGCAGGTACGCTGTCCGGCGGCGAGCGGCAGATGCTGGCGCTCGGCCGCGCGCTGATGGCGCAACCGAAGTTGCTGATGCTGGACGAACCATCGCTCGGATTGGCGCCCCTGATCGTGCGCGAGATCTTCAGCATCATCGGCGCGCTGAAAACGGCGGGAGTGGCGATCCTGCTGGTCGAGCAAAATGCGCGCGCGGCATTGCAGGTCGCCGACCACGGCTACGTGCTCGAGACGGGCGAGGTCGCGGCGGCCGGACCGGCGGCCGAGCTCGCCAACGATCCTCGCGTCGTCGAAACCTATCTTGGCGGCCGCGCCGTCGCGGGGTGGACGTGACGGCGTGCGGCCGCAGCGGCGGCCGAACCTTCGGGAGGCGTAGAATTGCCGCAATCAAGACGTTGAATCACCACGCGTTGCCCCAAGATTCGATTTGGGTTCGAGCTATTTTTCTGATTCCTGACCTCTGATTCCTGATTGCTGATCCCCACAGTGACCGATCTCTCGATACCTCTCGTTTCCGCCGCATTATTGGCCGATGCCGAGCGCCTGCTGCTCGCGCCCTCCGGACTCGACAAGGCGAAATTGTCGCAGGTCCTGGCCGCTATCCACACGCGCGACGTCGACTTCGCCGATCTCTATTTCCAGCATGCACGTTTCGAGAGCTGGAGCCTCGAAGAAGGAATCGTCAAGTCGGGATCGTTCAACATCGATCGCGGTGTCGGGATTCGCGCGGTGGTTCGCGACAAGCAGGCGTTCGCGTACTCCGACGATATTTCGATGGCGGCGCTCGAAGAGGCGGCGGCCGCCGTGCGCGCCATCGGCCGCCAGGGACAATCGGCGGTGGCGCCGCTTGACCGTCGCGGCGGGGCGCGAATGCTGTATCCGCTCGACGATCCGGTCGCCGGCAAAACCGAAGGCGAAAAGGTCGCGCTTTTGACGCGACTCGAGCAGAAGGCACGCGCCCAGGATCCGCGTGTCGCGCAGGTGATGGCATCGCTGGCGGGCGAGCACGAGACGGTGCTCGTCGCGCGATGCGACGGATTGATCGTGGCCGACGTCCGGCCGCTGGTGCGGATGTCGATCACCGTCATCGTCGAAGACGAGGGGCGCCGCGAGCAGGGTTACGCCGGCGGCGGCGGACGTTTCGGCTACAGTTACTTCGACGACGCGCGGCTCGACGAATACGCGCGTCAGGCGGTCGACCAGGCGCTCGTTAACCTTCGCGCGCGCCCGGCGCCCGCGGGGACGATGACCGTCGTGCTCGGCCACGGCTGGCCCGGCATCCTCCTGCACGAGGCGATCGGCCATGGGCTCGAAGGTGACTTCAATCGCAAGGAAACGAGCGCCTTCTCCGGGCGCGTCGGCCAACGCGTCGCCGCGCGCGGAATCACGGTCGTCGACGACGGCACGCTCGATCGCCGCCGCGGATCGCTCAATCTCGACGACGAAGGCAATCCGACCGAGCGCACGGTGCTGATCGACGACGGCGTCCTGCGCGGCTACATGCAGGATCGCCTGAACGCGCGGCTGATGAATGTAGCGCCCACGGGCAACGGCCGGCGCGAATCGTTCGCGCATCTGCCGATGCCGCGCATGACCAACACGTTGATGCAGGCCGGCGATCGTGATCCCGCGGAGATCATCGCGTCGGTGAAGAGTGGCCTCTATGCGGCCAATTTCGGCGGCGGGCAGGTCGACATCACCAGCGGCAAGTTCGTGTTTTCGGCAGCGGAAGCGTATTTGATCGAGGATGGCAAGATCACGCATCCGGTCAAGGGCGCCACGCTGATCGGCAACGGCCCGGATGCGCTGACGCGCGTGTCGATGATCGGCAACGATCTGGCGCTGGATGCCGGCATCGGCACCTGCGGCAAGGACGGGCAGAGCGTGCCCGTCGGCGTCGGCCAGCCGACGCTGCGCATCGACGGATTGACGGTCGGCGGAACCGGCTGACGAGAGCCGCGACAGCGGTCAATACTTCTTCGGAATTTCTGTCGGCGGCGCGCCCGCACCCGGAATGGCGAACTCCGGCGTCCCTGCGGGGCTCGCATAACGGACCGCGAGCTTCCAGTCGGAACCGGTCTGGCGCCACACATCGATGACGAACGTCGCACGCGTTGCGTCGTCACCTTGCACAAAGCTGACGATCGCCACGCTACCGAGATCATGCACCGCCATTCGACTCGCAGCGCCGCTGGCGGGGTGATGTTGTGCCACGTCGGCGAGGAAATCGACGCGCGGCACCGGGCTCGCCGCGCGCGCGCCGGTGCGGAGCTCGAAATCGTCGGTAAGCGTGCGTTCGAGCGATGCGGTGTCACCGGCGCGCATCGCGGCGGACAGAGCGTCCTCGCGCTCGAGGAACAGCTTGACGAGTCGCGTAACCGTCGGCACGCGACCGACCGCGGGATCGGCTGAGAACGCAGCCGTCGCGACGAAGGCAAGCGCAACCGCCGCCACTCGGACTGCCGTCCGACGAAGGATTGTCGGCGATTTCATTTTGTTTACGACGACGTTCCAAAAACAAACCGCCCCATCGTCGATTATGACCGACGGGGCGGCGTCATAGTTTGCACCTGCGCTATCGAGATTGGCCGATCCCGGCTAGCGACGATCAAAAGCTCTTCGCGCAGAAGCCGCCGCTCGCGTTGACCCAGTTCTGTTGAATCAAGTAGTTCCGGGAGCCGAGCGTCATGTTGTACACCGAGCCGTTGCCGAGCGTGGACGTGGAACCAAACGTCCACGCGCACTTGTCGGCATTCTCCGCCCCACGGCGGTCATACCAGGCATTGAGGTCGGGATCAGTGACCGCTTCTTCCAGCTCGTGCGAAATTATGCTGGCCATTCCGTCGGCGCCGGCGTTGCCGTTGGGGCCGGTCGTCTGAGCCTCGCACGCGCTCGGACAGCGATCCGGGTTGCCGATGAACGCGTACTTGATATCCAAGCCGCTGATCGTGCCGTGCGTGTGCCAACCACAATACTGCGTGCAAAAGCCAGACGTCTCGTTCACGTCCGCGGAGGTCAGGACGAAGTAGACGGCGTTCGTGTCTTTGGGCAGCCTGCCCGAACTGATTGCGCTCGAGACTACGGACTGGACGCCACTGTCGCTCAACGAGGCGCCCTGTGAGTAGCTGTCGGTCGTCGACCCCAAAAAGGCAACCGAATTGGATACGTGGGTGCTCGATCCGTTGTAGTAGGTCGTATTGATGTTGAAGTAATGCGATCCGCCGATGTTGCGCGCCAAGTCTTCCAGAATTGTGGTCGCCGTATTGCCGCTCCAATTGCCGTACCAGATGTAATAAGCATTTGTCGTTCCGAGGATCACCGGGCCGCCGTGATAGGCGATCCCGTTGTTTCCTTGCGGCTTGGCGTTCCCCGGCGGCGGCTTTGCGAGCCCGGGCGGCACTCGCTGCCCATAGCCCTTGCCGGTCGGCACGAGCTCTTCGTCGTCGTCCGGCGGCAGCACACTTGCCGCAAACGCGAGAGATGCCGCTGAGACTCCTATCGCGGCCATGAACAAACTGGAAATGACGGTCCTGCGCATAAACGGATCTCCCTTCACGCGGTTGTGGCACATGTAGTCGACAAGGTGCGCCCGCAGCGCTTACGCCGCGGATGCTACTTAGGCGCATCGGCCTGTTGGCCGTCGCAATCGACCTTCCTACCCCTCTCCGATGCGCATCTTACCCAAGATCGTCGAATCGGACACGACCGTTTGGCGGGAGATTGTCACCGCGCGATGCGACTGTTGCGTTCGGGGCGATCCGATCGCCGATTCGCGGCTCAACGCCGGAATATCAGCCAGGTCAGATACGCGATCAGCGCGATGACGATTGGGAGCAAAACCGCCAGCACTCTGCGCGACGTGGCCACCAACTGAGCGCTGCGGTCCTGAATCGATTCGGCGCGCTGCTGCAGTTTCTCGGCGCGTTCCTGTTGTTTCGAAACGAGCGCGAACTTTTCGCGTTGCATCGCGAGCGCTTCTGCCTGCCGCTCGAGCTGAATCCGCTGGTTGTCGCGGATCTCTTCCAGCACCGCGACGAGCCGCGCGGCCTCCCGTTCGTCCATTGCTTGCTCTAATGCAGCGGCCCGCTCTGCGGCGCCTGGGGGAGCGCCGGTGCCGGCGACGCGTGGTGCAGCAACATGCGCCAGCCCGACGGCGTGCGCATGAACACGTTCGTTGCGATCGCGGCGCCTCGCGGATTGCCGTCGGTCAAATAGATGTGCTCGATGGCGCTTTGCACGGCGAGCCCGACCGTTTCCATCACGACGACCTGGTCGAGCCGGAACGCAAGCTTGCCGTCGCCGGTGAACAACTGCTCGAAGGCGACCCGCACGGCGTCGTACCCGACGTGCCGTGCGCCGCCCGGGTGAATCGAAACGATCTCCTCGTCGTCCGCCCACGCCGCCATCATCGCGTCGATGTCCTTCGCCTCGAAGGCCTGGTAAAACGCGAGCGCGGCGTCCTGCGGCGACGTGTAGATCGGCAGCGTACGGGGCTTGCTCATCGGGCGTCCGTCTCGGCGACAGAACGCGCGGACAGGTGGAACGGCATCGCCGCGCGCGCGAAATTGTAGACCATCCACGGCTTGAGATCGCGCATGCATTTGAAGTGCCCGAGTGGGCATTCGCGCTTGAAGCATGGGCTGCAGACGATGTCGATCTTGGCGACGCGCGCGAGTGGAGACAATGGCGGCGTGTAATCGGGCGACGACGAGCCGAACAGCGCGACAACGGGTACGCCGACCGCGGCGGCGGCGTGCATCAGGCCGGAATCGTTGCTGACCACGAGCGCGGCCTGCGACAGGAGATCGATTGCGGTGCCGAGGTCGGTGCGGCCGCACAGGTCGTGCACCTGTCGCGCGTCGTCGCCCATCGATTGCAGCACGGCGCGCGAGACAAGCTTGTCGTTGGGCGAGCCGATGATCCACACGCGGAAGCCATCGCGCACGAACAGCGACGCCAGCTCGGCAAACTGATGCGGCGGCCAGCGCTTCGCCGGTCCGAACTCGGCGCCGGGGCAAAGCACCGCGACCGGCCGATGCGTCTTGAGCGACAGCGCGCGCACGGCTGCCGATCGATTGGCGATGTCCGGCACCAACACCGGCGCTGCGGGGACCGGGATCAAGTGTCCCGGCGCGCCGGCGAGCGCCGCATAGCGGTTGACCAATCGCGGCAACAGACGATTTTGCAGCTTGCGCGGATCGTTCAGCAGCGCCCAACGTGCCTCGCCGACGTAGCCGGTGCGAATCGGAATGCGCGCGAGAAACGGGGCCAGCGCCGATTTCCAGGTGTTCGGAAGAACGATCGCGCGCGCGTATTTTTCGGCCGCGAGCGATTTGGCGACGCTGCGCCGCGCCGCGAGGTCCAGACGGCCGTGGCCGAACGGACTTTCGATCACTCGCCGGATGCCTCGGATGCGGGCGTAAACGGGGCCGCACCAGGGGGGCGCCAGAACATCGACCTGCGGCTCGCCGTGCGGCTCTCGCAGAAGCGCAATCAGCGGCTCCGAAAGAATCGCGTCGCCCACCCAGGACGGCGCGACGATCAGGACGCGTTCACGAGCCACGGGAGCGAACGAATGCGTGCACGATGGATCGAGAAAATCGGGAGGCGATCAGTGCCCGCCGCCCGGCGCGGGACCTTCGAGCCGGTAACGGGTGCCGCAATAGGGGCACATCACCGTTCCGGTTTCGACGATATCGAGAAACACCCGCGGGTGCGAACTCCATAGTGGCATCGCGGGATTCGGGCAATACACCGGAAGGTCCGCCGGCCGTACGACGACGGCGCCGCTGTCTTGGGGCGTGGACATTGCGTCACACCTTCGTGAGCCACGCCTGCCGCTCGGGATTCTTCCCGTTGACGGTGTCGAAGAACATCTTTTGCAGCCGCGTGGTCATCGGACCTCGCCGACCATCACCGATCGGGCGATGATCGTACTCGCGGATCGGCGTGACCTCGGCCGCGGTACCGGTGAAAAACGCTTCGTCGGCGACGTAGATCTCGTCGCGCGTAATGCGGCGCTCCAACACGGGAATGCCAAGCTCGCCGGCGAAGGTGATGATGGTCTCGCGCGTGATCCCCGCGAGCGCACCCCCGGACAGATCGGGCGTGTGCAGCTTGCCGTCGCGCACGACGAACAGGTTTTCTCCCGAGCCCTGGCAAACGAAGCCCTGCGGATCGAGCAGCATCGCCTCTTCGTACCCGTCGTGCGCCGCTTCCTGGTTGGCGAGGATCGAGACGGCGTAATTGCACACGGCCTTGGCGCCGCACATCGTGATGTTGGGATGATGATGCGTGAACGACGACGTCTTGACGCGGATGCCCTTGTCGAGCCCGTCGGCGCCGAGGTATGCGCCCCAAGGCCACGCGGCGATCGCTACCCGGACCGGATTCGACTTGGCGGCGACGCCCATCGCGTGCGAGCCGTAGAAGACAAGCGGTCGCAGGTAACAGGAATCGAGATTGTTTCGCCGCACGCACTCCTTCTGCGCCTCGTCGAGCTCGTCCTTGCCGAACGGAATCTTCATCGCGAAGATCTGCGCCGACCGGAACAGGCGGTCGGTGTGGTCGCGCAAGCGGAAGATGGCCGGGCCGTCCGCCGTCTTGTAGCAGCGAACGCCTTCGAACACGCCCATGCCGTAGTGAAGCGTATGCGTCAGGACGTGCGTCGTCGCATCGCGCCACGGCACCATCTTGCCGTCGAACCAGATCCATCCGTCGCGGTCGGCCATCGACATGGCGGCCACTCCTACGCAGGCAAAGACGCGATTTTAGCCGAAAGCCGCGGACGAGCCGGCGAGCGACTTGTGTATCGTGCCATCAGCGCGAGTGCCAGGACACCCCAAACACCGTTCGCCAGAGCCGCTCGACGGCATCCCGCCGCGCCGCTTGTGCCTCCGGATCGACGCGCGCATGCGGCGCGCCCGTCAGGCGAACCTTGTGTTGCAGGCGACGAAATTCGCGATAGGCGTCCGCCACCGATTGCGCGAGATCGGCCGGCACCAGGCCGAGCGCTCCCGCCGTTTGCAGCAACGCGATGTTGCCCGCGTTTTTCGCGAGCGCGGCATGCGCGCGCGCGCGCGCCAGGACCAAGAACTGGACGACGAATTCGACATCGACCATGCCGCCAGGGTCGTGCTTGAGGTCGAAAAGCGGACCCGGATTCGGATGGCCCGCATGCATCCGCCGCCGCATGTCGACCACCTCGGCAGCCAGCGGACCGAGGTCGCGCGGGAGGCGGAGGATGGCGTCGCGGTCGCGCTCGAACGCGGCGCCGATGGCGGAGTCGCCGGCAACGAAACGCGCGCGTGTGAGCGCCTGGTGCTCCCACGTCCAGGCGGTCTCGCGCTGATATTTGCGAAAGGCGGCGAGGCTCGAAACCATGAGGCCGGTCACGCCGTCCGGCCGCAACCGCAGATCGGTTTCGTAGAGCTGCCCCGCGGCGGTGGTGCTGGTCAACCAGGTGTTGAGCCGCTGGGCGAGACGCGAGTAGCGAAGGAACGCGGCATCGGTGTCCGACGCGGCGTCGGGCTTGTACAGGAACACCAGGTCCAAATCCGACGCGTAGCCGAGCTCCTTGCCGCCGAGCTTGCCGTATCCGACGATGGCGAATCGCGGCGGCGGCGCACCTTCACCCTGCAGTTGCGCCCAGCAGCGCGCGAGCATCGCCGCCAGGATCGTGTCGGCGAGGGCCGATAAATGATCCGCAAGTCGCTCGATGCCGAGCCGCCCGGCCAAATCCTGCGCAAGTAATCGCAACGTCTGCGCGTGCTGAAAATGGCGCAACGCATCCATCTGCCGTTCGAGGTCGCCGCGATGCACGTCCAATAGGCGCGTGAGCTCGTCGCGCCATTGCGCGGCGTCGGGCTCCTCCAACAGCGTGCGTGCGTCGAGCAGCTCGTCTAACAGAATCGGATAGCGCGTCAGATATTCCGCCGCCCAACCCGATGCGCCCATCAAATGGGCAAGCCGCGGCAGCAGCGGCGGATGCTCGACGACCAACGCCAGATACGCGCTCCGCCGGCTCACCGCCTCTAGCAGCGCTACGAGTCGGAGGAACACCGTTTGGGGATCGGCGCCCTGCATGGGTTCGGTCCCGGCGACGCGCAGCAGCTCCGGCACCAAGCGGTCGAAGCGCTGTCGCGACAGCGCGGGAAGCTGGGCGTAGCGCGTTCCTTCCCGCGCGCGCTGCAGCGTCGACAAGAGCGCATCGGGGTCGGGAAAGCCGGCAGCGGACAGACGCGAGCGCGCGACGTCCGCCGGCAACGGATCCTCCCACAGGCCGGCGAAGAGGTCGTCGTCCTGAGTATTCGGCTGCGCGCTCTCGCCGAACACGAGCGCGAACTGCGCTTCGACCTGCTGCCGAAGGTCGTCGAGCCGCTGGTCGAATGCGCCGACGTCGGCAAAATTCATGGCTTCGGCGATCAGCGCGCGTTCCTCACCGTCCGCCGGCAATTGCTGGGTCTGCCGGTCGTCGCGGTATTGCAGGCGATGCTCGACATTGCGCAGGAACCGATAGGCGTCCGCGAGCGCTTCGCTCGCCCCGCGCGGGAGCAGACGGCGCGCCGACAACGCCGCGAGTGCCGGCAGCGTGCCGCGCAATCGCAGCGCAGGCTCCTTGCCGCCGCGCACGATTTGCAGCGCCTGGGCGATGAACTCGATCTCGCGGATGCCGCCCGGACCCAGCTTGACGTCGGCGGCATAGTCGCCGCGCCGTTCCTGCTCGCGAATCTGGCGGTGGATATCGCGCAATCCCTCGTAGATGTCGTAGTCGAGGTATTTTCGATAGACAAAGGGATCGACCAGTTGCGCGAGCTCGTCGTGACGGCTGCCGGTCAGCGCCCGCGCTTTGAGCCACGCGTAGCGTTCCCATGCGCGACCTTGCGTGACGAGGTATTGCTCGAGCGCCGCGAACGACCCGGTCAACGGTCCGCTTGCGCCGTACGGACGAAGCCGCATGTCGACGCGAAACACGTAGCCGTCTGGCGTGACGTCGGACAGTGCGCCGACGACGCGGCGGCCCAGGCGGTCGAAGAACTCGCGATTCGCGATCGACCGCGGGCCGCGGGTGTCACCTTCCTCCGGATAGACGAACACCAGATCGATGTCGGACGAGACGTTCAGCTCGGCGCCGCCCAACTTGCCCATCCCGATGACGATCAACGGTTGCCTGTCCCCGCTTTCGGCGCCGAGCGGATCGCCAAATTGCTCGGACAATTGCCGCGTATGCAGCGCGACGGCCGCCGAGAGCGTCACCTCGGCCAATGTCGTCACGGTGCGCAAGACTTCGGGCAGTTGCGCTCGCGCGGTCAGATCGCGGCAGAGTGTGTGAACGAACACGCGTCGGCGCAGTGTGCGGAGCGCGATCGCCAGCGCACCGGCGTCGTGCGCCGCCACGACGACGGCGAGCGTCGCGTTCGCGGCGGTCCAATCGAACGGCCGGTCCAGCGTGGCGGCGATCTCGTCCGAGAGCTCCGGCATCGCGGTGAGCGCGTGCTGGGCGTAGCGGCTGAACGTCAGCGCGCGATCGAGGTCCATATAAGGCAGAGGGAGGCGGGACGGCCGCAGCGGCGGCCTGTGCCCTGTTCCGCTACAATCGCGGCCACGAGCATACTATGAGATCCGTGCGCGATTTCTCCGGCGTCCCTTTCGGGCCCACGCCATTGCGCGCGGTGCGCCTGCAGCGCCTTGCGGGCACGATCGTGCTTTGCGCCGTCGGACTGGGCTGTGCGCTGCTGCTCGCCGTGCGATTCGCCGTGTTTCCGCAG
>CATPAO010000216.1 GCA_955652025.1 Casimicrobiaceae bacterium | reverse complement strand
CGCGAGCACTTGAGGACTTCTGTCGATGACGCGAACTGCAACGCTGTTTCTTCTCGCGCTGGCCTTTGCGCCGTCTGATCTTCGGGCCAGCGAAGAAATACCCGTGATCACGCTCACGATCAATCAATACAAAGTGGCGGCAGAGGTGGTCGCCACGCCGGAGCGACGCGCAACGGGCTTGATGAACCGGTTCGGTCTGCAGCCCGAACACGGCATGGTGTTCGTGTTCGATCGCCCACAGCCCCTTGGATTCTGGATGAGGAATACGTATGTGCCGCTGTCGATTGCGTTCATCGACGCGAGCGGAAAGATTGTCAACATCGAAGACATGAAGCCGCTGGACGAATCGACGATTTGGTCTCGAGGCCTCTCCCTTTACGCGTTGGAAATGAGACAAGGCTGGTTCGCGGCAAAGGGTATCGGGCCTGGCGACACTGTCAGGGGATTGCCGCCCGCCGCAAATAGATGATCTCGAGGCAAACTACATTAAGTTCAAAATACAAATCCGCGAATCGTCAGACTATTGTGGAATGACAGGCATGTGACGCCGGGATAGTTGGGGCAATTACAATACATGACGGGACCAGTCCGTTTGGCGTGTGCATCCTTCTCAACTCCCTTGGAGTAACGAACCTCCTCGGCGTCACTGATATCGTTGGGCCTAATAATTTTCTTTGGGTGGATGGCGTTCGCTTTGGCCCCGCGGCCCGTAGGAACGGTGGTGCTTGGTCCAATGTTTTCGGCAACTTGACCAACGAGGCGTACGGACGCACCGGGGTCGTCGGTGAACAAGATTGCCAGGAGAGCGTCGAGTGGACACGCGTTTCTACAACCGTTCCCGAACCCGTTACGCTCGCGCTGCTAGGTCTTGGACTATTTGGAGCGGCAGTGGCGCGGCGTCGGTCGCACTGATTTCCAACGCACCCACAAGAGCCCGCTTCGGCGGGCTTTTTTTGTGTTAGCGCTTAAAAGGGCCGTTGCATGGGGCACACATTGGCCTCAAAAACAAAGGCCGACCAAGTGCTCGCGCCAAGATTTTCGGAGTTCCCTGCCCGCCCTCCACGACGGCCTCGCTTCCGGCAATCACGCGTTGACGCGCAGCCATTGCCGTAACTCACTCACTGAATTTACGATATCGATGGGGCCGCGATTCGCCAGTGCGTCGCGATCGTGCGCTCCGTAGCCGACGACCAGCGCGCTCGCGCCGGCGTTTTGTGCAAAGTCGCGATCATGCGTCGTGTCGCCGATCATTAGCGTCCGGGCTGGCGCCGTTTCGAGGGTGGACATGAGGTAGACAAGCATCTCCGGATGGGGCTTGGGCGTCGCCTCGTCGGCGCAGCGCGTCGCATCGAACATGCCATCAAGGCCACTCTGCACAAGCGCGCGCTCGAGCCCAGTGCGCGATTTGCCCGTCGCGATCGCGAGCCGATATCCGGTGGTGCGCAGCTCGTCCAGCAAATCGCGCACGCCGTCAAACAGCGATATTTCGAATTCCCGCGCCCGGTAGCTGTCGCGATAAGCCGCTGCGAGGCGCGCATAGCCTTCGCGAGGAAGATCCGGCGCTACATGCCGAACGGCGTCTGCGAATCCCAACCCAATGACATAGCGCGCGAGCGCCTCGTTCGGGACCGGCTGGCCGACGTCGGCACACGCCCTTTGAATGGCCGATGCGATGACCGCCGTCGAGTTCGCGAGCGTTCCGTCCCAGTCGAACACGATCAGGCTGAATCGCCGCGCATCCGCGCTACGCACGATATCCCTGCCCCGCACCGCCCGATTCCGCGTCGAGCCGCGCGACGAGCGACGCCAATTCCGGCGGTAGCGGCGATTCCAGCTCGACGCGTTCACCTGTCATCGGATGGCCGAACCCCAGTTTCCACGCATGGAGGAACATCCGCTTCAATCCGGCCTTCGCAAGCGTCCTGTTCCACGCGAAGTCACCATACTTATCGTCACCCGCCAGCGGAAATCCGAGATGCGCCAGGTGAACGCGGATTTGATGCGTGCGGCCGGTTCGCAATTCCGCTTCGAGCAGCGCAAGCGGCGGGTCACGTTCCGGCCATGCGCGGTCCCGATAGAAAACCGTCGTCGCGTGCCGCCCAGTCGGTTCGACCCTCACTCGGCGCTCCCCCTCCTTGGTGGCAGACTTGTGCAATGACAATTCGACGACGCGCTTCGCATCGCGCCAGCGCCCGCGCACGAGGACCAGGTAACGCTTGTCGAATCCGCCTTCGCGCAATCGCTCGTGCAGAGCAACGAGCGCCGGCCGTCTCTTGGCGATCAGCAAGATTCCCGAGGTGTCGCGGTCGAGGCGATGGACAAGCTCGAGAAACCGCGCGTCCGGTCGTGCCGCTCGCAGCTGCTCGATCAAACCGTGCGCGATGCCGCTGCCGCCGTGAACCGCCAGACCCGCCGGCTTGTCGACGGCCAACAATGCGTCGTCCTCGAAAAGAATGCGGAGATGCACGATGGGACGTGGCGTGGACCGCATGGCCTCCGGCGCGGCGACGCGAACGGGCGGGACGCGGACGACGTCGCCGGCGGCGAGCCGACTATCCGCGCCCACCCGACCCTTGTTCACCCGGACTTCGCCGGTGCGAAGCATTCGGTAAACGTGGCTTTTGGGGACGCCCTTCAGCATGCGGACGAGAAAATTGTCGATCCGCTGACCGGCGGCTTCCTCGCCGACAGTGAGCCAATTGACGGCATCCTTGCTCAACTCGTTCATGCGCTTATTTTGCTCGGACAGCGTGAAGTAAGCCCATGATACAGCGGGCGAATCTTAAATCGTTGATCCACGCCGAATTCTAGCGAACCGGAGGTAATCCGCGTTCGAGTCGCCAGCTGCCTAGTAGTGGGTCGTTGTGATCGCCGCCTGTTGGCCCAGCAGTTTCATCGCCCCGCTATAGCGAACTTGTGTTCGGCCGGGCACTTTTGTTTGGCCCAAGTTGGGCGCCGACCGCAACGAAATTTATTTCGTCTCGGCGCACTCGCGGCGGACGAACGTGCCGATTTCGTTTGGTGCGGCGAACACGATTGAGGCGCGATCGCCCTGCATGCCGGCCCCAACGATGACCGGCTTTGCGGGCTGCGGCCCAAGCGCGCTCGAATCGGTCTTGAAGCGCAGATTGAATTCCCACACCTTGTTGACCTTCCCGTCCGCCGTTTTCACCGTGTATGTGTCTCCACAATAGGAAATTGCGGTTACTTGACCCTGGAGTGGCGCCTTTTTCAGATCGACCTTGGACGGTCGCATGCGCATCGTGTCCCCGCGTTGGAGAGTTTCGGCGACCGGCCTCCGCTGCGAGACTGCCTTCAAGTAAGCGATGACGTCCCGCCGCGCGTTGCTCTCACGCAAGCCTGGAAATGTCATGCTTGTGCCCGGAATGAAAGCGTCCGGGCCGGCAAGCCATTTGTCCAGCGCCGACTCATTCCAGGTGACATCGGCATGCTTGATCGCGTCGGAATAGCGTGGGAAACCCTCGATCGTTCCAGCCTTTCTTTCCCATATCTTAGCCAGGCTTGGTCCTGTCAGGTTTTCACCGGCGGTAATCGAATGACATGCCGCGCACGCTCGAAATAGCGTGGCGCCGCGCCCAGGATCACCTTGGGCAAATGCCAATTCCGGTCGCACTTGCGCCATCAAAATGGCCGCGATACAACGACAGACCGTTCCCCACTTCATACATGATCTCCCGTCATGAGCGCCGCACCAATTCCGCCCCATCGCTTTCCACGCGACCTCAAGTCGCGCCACGCCCCTTCGCACGCCGGACGCTAGCGGTCCGCTTTCTGTTTGTATCCGAGCGCGAACTCTTGAATGGCTCGAGCGCGTTCGCAAGCGACGCATTGAGCGCCGTCGCGAGGGCTGCATCGCCGCTCACAATTGCATCCCACGAGAGTTGATGGCCTTTTCGTCGTCCTTTCGGGACCAAGTTGAACCCTTCCGGCGATATGGTGAGCGTATACGGTAGTCCGCGAATATCGAATTCGCGCCTCAGAGCACCCTCGAGTTTAGTGGTCATAGTCAGGATCCATTCGTCGGAATCGGTTCGATCAATGTCGGGTCGTCATTCTTCGGATTGCTGACGCGCGGAGACACCGGATAGGCAGCATAGCTTCGGAAGCGGAAGGCCGGATCAGATCGGCCGGATTGGCACGTCGGCGTCGAGCCAGCGATCGTAGTCGCCGGACGAGAGAATGACCGGCATTCGGTCGTTGACATGCTGTAGGTGGTCATTTGCCTCGGTCGTTACGATCGAGCATGTATCGATCTGGCAGGCGGAGCGCAGGATCTCGGCTGTCACAAGAATGAACAGCAGGGCGTAGTGGCCCCCCGACGGTAGTAATCTTGTCCATGACTTCCCCTCTCGTGTCGATTCATGACAACCCACTTCAATCGTCGCACGTCGATGCCGTATCGAGTAGGGGAAGTCCTTTCTATTCGTTCAACTTGGGCCGGTTAATTCGTTGGGCACACACGCGTCCTAGGCGCCGGAGCAAGCCATCGAGTTGCTCGAGAGGTAGTGGCCCCGAAGTCTCGGGTTCGATACTCAACGGGAAAGCATGCATATGTATCTGCTCATCAAGCTTCTTCATATCGCGGCGGTCATCGCTTTTATCGGCAACATCGCTACTGGCCTCTTCTGGCACACCCATGCCGCTCGGACCCGCGATCCCAGACTCCTTGCCCATACCATGGAAGGCATCATCCGGAGCGACCGTCTCTTCACCGTCCCAGGCGTAGTTGTCATCATCGTCACCGGGGTCGCTGCCGCAATCTATGGCAACCTTCCAATCCTGCGAACCGGCTGGATACTCTGGACCCTGATATTTTTCATTGTCTCGGGGCTCATCTTCATGATCCGTGTGACGCCGCTTCAGCGGCAGCTGCGTGCACTCGCCGTGGCAGGGGTCCAATCCGGATCCTTCGAGTACGCCCAATACCACGCGCTAGCCGTTCGCTGGGAAATTTGGGGCGCCGCCGCGCTGTTGACACCGTTAGCCGGACTGGCGCTCATGGTGCTCAAGCCGAGCGTTTGAATGAACGCCTGGGTGAAACGGATTGAAATCCTTCGCGGGAAACTCACGCGCACGATTCAGGTCGAACGCCGAATGAGGTGAGCGGCGCCGAGAGACGGCAATGTTTCGCGCGTGGGTCGAAATGGCGACCTTACGAAATCAACTTACCGGAGCGTTGCAATATCTGCCATGCGCGACAGTAACGACGAAGCGGCGGTCAATGTCGGAGCGATTGCGGCTCTTGCTGAGGAGACGCACCAACCCATACCAATCGTAAAGGGCGTCTTTGAGGCCGAGTATGCCCATCTGAAGTCAGGTGCGCGCGTAACTGACTACCTGGTCCTGTTCGCCTGTCGACGCACTCGCGATGCATTGGCGCGCCGACGCGCCTGAATCGTCTATCCGCGTCGCTTTCTTCGAATGATCTCTTCTCTCATCTCGCCGAATTGTTTGCGCGTCTCCGCTTCGATAAAGGTAGGGCGAACGACTGGCGGGACCCAAACGTTGGGGATGAACTCGCCATGACTCACGATGCGGGTTCCGACTGCCTCTGCGATAAGGCGTGTCGTCCCTTCCATTTTGTGCATGCTGCCGCCGATAAGACGTGCGCGTATCTCCGCAAATGGCTTGAGTTCGACCTCGCGTAACGTATCGAATGAAAATGAGAGCAGTCCGAAGGATGCTCTCCCCTCCTGGGCGACGATGGCTATGTTGGCTGAGCGGCTGACAATCCTGCTTGCTTGCAGGTTGGTGACAATTTGCGCCATTTGATCGAAGTCCGTCAGCACGTCCCAGACTTCTTCAGGGGAGGCAGCAACATGCAAGTTTACGTCGACCGTGACGACGTCACCCGATACCTTGACCACAACCAAAATGTCGCGCTGGTCGACGGAGCCACACGAGGATACCGGCGACCAGCAGGCCATCGCACCGGCCATCAGTCCGATCATGCAATGGGGCATCAACGCTCGGGGCCGCGGCTCCCGACGCTTCGATACGAGTTCGATGGGCTCGGCATCGTTAATCGCAACATATCGAGCGCCCGCGCGCATGTCGTCAACCGCCACCGGTGACAAGTAGGAGCACGCCGAGCGACGCGCACACGAAGCCTGCGCCCAGTGCCTGCGTGTCGTACGGTGCATCCTCTACGCAGAAGATCGTGCGCGTCTGCTCATCGGCATCACCGATCGATTGGTGCTAGAGATTCAGCGCGGCAAACGGAGGCAAGCTACCCTTATGTTCCTCTCAATCGACCCGCCATCGGCGACCTGATGAATCTGTTCAGGTTTGACGACGGCGACGACCAGGGCGGTGACGACTGACCGAGTGGAAACTGCACGCGATTGCACGCGATAGCAATTGATCGAAGAGCCCGAAGACGATACGCGTCGTCGGGCTCTTCTCGCAGACAGCTATCGCGCAGGCAGCTTCGCGACCCGGTTGCGGCGACGTTCGGCCCGACGATTAGGACGATTCCGACGGCTAAAGCGCTCGCCCGCTAAGGGAGCGCGGCCAACGCAACCCCTTCGCCGTGGAGCGTCAACGGTCGTCGCTCGTTTGCCGGCAACTCCACGGTGATCTCGCGGTAGGGAAGCGCGAAGCGTCCCATCACGTACGCTTCGAGCACGATCGCCGTCGACGAAGTCTTTAGATCGAACCGCACTTCGGCATAGTCGCCATCGCGGTAGCCGGGGCTGATCCCATCGTCCTCGTAAAGCTGAAAGGTCGGATTCGACGTTCCCTGTGCCGGAAACACGCGTAAGTGCCGCGAGGGCTCGTCGTGGAGACGGCCAAAATCATCGCCGCGGGTCATCGGGATCAGAGCGCCCGCGGGCGCAAATAACGGTATATGGTTGAGTGGAGCCTCCACGACGATTTCGGCGCCCGGTCGATGGTAGGCGCCGGTGTGAAAGTCGTACCAACCCTCGACGCCGCGCGGCAGATAGACGCGCCGCTCGCGCTGCCCCGGATCGAGCACGTTCGCGACCAGCAGGTACGGCCCGAGCATGAAGTCGTCGCAATCGGCAAACGCGCGCGGATCGTCGTCGAACTCGTAGAACAACGGCCGCAGCATCGGCTCGCCGTTCTCGGCGGCACGCCGGTACAGCGTATACAAGTAAGGCATCAGAAGATAACGGAAGCGGATTGCGTCGCGAATCGCCGGCAGCGCCTCCGGGTGCAGCCACGGCGTATTGGTCTCGCCGCCCGCCTTCCAGGAGTTCATGATGAAGCGCGGACTGAACACACCGTTCTGGACCCATCGCACGAGGAGTTCCGGATCCGGTACCGGACCGTAGAATCCACCCACATCGTGACCGGTGTTGAACAGGCCCGACAGGCTCATCGTCAAGCCCATCCGAATATTCCAGCGCAGCGTGTGCCAGCTCGTCGTGTTGTCGCCCGACCAGGTCTGCGCATAGCGCTGGATCCCCGGAGGACCCGCGCGCGTCACCGTATAGACACGCTCGTCGGGACGGTGGGCCGCCTGGGCTTCGGCGGTCGCGCGCGTCATCAAAAGGGCATGCAACGGCCGCGAGCGTTCGATGGGTAGCGGCCTGCCGAAGCCGTGCGAGGCGCCGAAGTCGTCCCAGATTTCGTATTCGTTGTTGTCGTTCCAGCCGGCGTCGATGCCATAGTCCAGCACCTGGCGGTGCAGGTTATCCTGCCACCAGCGGACACCTTCGGGATGCGTGAAGTCGATGTGTGCGCCGTTGCCGTCCCAAAATTGCCCGACGCACGGCTGACCGGTCTTCCCGTCGTTGACGAACGCGCCTTGCGTCGCGACCTCCGAGTAGGCCGGGTGGTCATCGAGCAGGCAGGGCTTGAGGTTGACCACGACGCGCGCATTCTGCCGCTTGAACTTCTCGATCGCTGCGCGCGGATCGGGAAACTTGTTGCGGTTCCACGTGAACACGTATCGACGCTTGCCGATGCTCGTGTAGCCGGAGCCGAAGTGAAACGCAGATAGCGGAATATCGTGCTCGGTGAGCCGGTCGGCGAATTCCGCCAGTCGCGCCTGTGCGTCGGGCGCATCGGTCAGGCTCATTGCCGTGTTCGCGTACCCCAGGCTCCAGCGCGGGCCGAACGCCATGCGACCTGTGAGCTGGGTGAACTTGGGCACGACGTCGCGGATGCGCGGTCCAACGAAAAGGTAATAGTCTAGATCGCCGTCGTCGATCTCCGCGTAGCGGTAGAAGCCATGATAATTGTCGTACTCGCAACCGAGATCGAAGGTGGTTGGAGCGAGCGTGTCGTAGAAGAGTCCATACGCGGTTCCCGAATCACCGTCGCGGCCGAGCAGGAAGGGCCAATGCTTGTATAACGGGTCCGACGTTTCGCCGTTGTAGCCGAGCGCGTCGACCGCAAGCGTGCGCAGGCGGCGGCCGTGCTTGTCGAGTGGCCCCGTCTTGTCGCCGAGCCCGAAGAACCGGTCGCTCAACGCCCGGGCCATGTAGTGGCGGACGATGCCATTGCGCTCGCTCCATTGGTAAGCGTAGCTCCCCCGATCCGCCGAGAACGTCTTCCCGCCACTCTCCCAGCGCAGGCCGAATGGCTTGAGCCGCACGGCGAGCGAGAGCGCCGCCGTCGCAAGCGTGACTTCGCCATCACGAGTGACGACGGTAAAATCCGGGCGCGGTAACGCGCTGACGTCGAGGCGATCGCGACCCTCCCACGGCACGTCGACACCCGCCGGCGCCACCATCCAAGTGCGGGGTTCTTTCAGCGTCTCGTCACGCAGGAACAATACTCGGACGAGGTCGTCGGCCAAAGCGAACACACGGCACTGCCAACCGGCGTCGAAATCGAATCGAAGCGACGCGGCCGATCGTCCGGCGAACTTGGCGTCGACCAGCGGCCGCATGCTATCGGCGCGCGAACGCCGCCTCGCCTTTCGCGGTGTCGAAGAGGTGGGTATCGGCGACGGGCAAGCTGACCGTCACCTCTTCTCCAATGACATGCTGAACCTGTCCAGCCACATGCACCGTCACGCGTTCTCCGCTCACGAGCGAGCAGTATAGAAAGCTGGCGCCGCCGAGCTGTTCGATGCGGTCGACCGTCGCAGAAAGTGGCAACGACGAATCCGGTGTGCTGCCGAGCCTCACATGCTCGGGCCGGATGCCGAGCGCCACCTGCTGTTGCGCCGAGGCCGCAGCGCGTCGCAACGGCAACGCCTGGTTCGCGGCAGCGTCCGGCATCGCGTCGAGCGCGACCCGGACGCCGTCGTCACCCGTCGCGACGATGCGTCCGGTCAGGAAATTCATCTGCGGCGAGCCGATGAATCCTGCGACAAAGCGGTTCGCTGGGTGATTGTAGAGCTCGAGCGGCGTGCCGATCTGCTCGACGCGACCACCGCGGAGCACCACGATACGGTCGGCCATCGTCATCGCCTCCACCTGGTCGTGCGTCACGTAGATCATCGTGGTCCCGAGCTTCCGGTGCAGCGCGGTGATCTCGGCGCGCATCTGCACCCGCAATTCGGCATCGAGATTCGACAGCGGCTCGTCGAACAGGAAGATCGTCGGATCGCGCACGATCGCGCGCCCGATCGCCACACGCTGGCGCTGTCCACCGGAGAGCTGCGTCGGCCGGCGCGCGAGCAGCGCGTCGAGGCGCAGCATTCGCGCCGCTTCCTGCACCTTGGCGTCGATTTGCACTCGCGGCATCCCCAGATTCTCCAGCCCGAACGCCAGGTTCTGGTACACGGTCATGTGCGGATAGAGCGCATAAGATTGGAACACCATCGCGAGGCCGCGCTGCGCCGCGGAGACGTCGTTGACGCGCTTGCCATCGATGGCGACCTCGCCGTCGCTCACCGCTTCCAGGCCGGCGATCATCCTGAGCAGCGTCGACTTCCCGCATCCCGAGGGGCCGACGAAGACGACGAACTCGCCATCGTTGACCACGAGGTCGATATCGTGAATCACGGTAGTCGCACCGTACCGCTTTGCAACGCCTTTTAGTTGCAGCGAAGCCATCGGCGCAATCGTCCGCTACTTGACGCCGGCCGACGCAATGCCGGTCGTGATGTGTCGTTGGAGGAACGCGAAGACGAGCGTCACTGGCAAGAGCGTGATCACCGTCATCGCGAGCAGATAATGCCACTGTGTGGTGAGCTCACCCTGGAATGCGTTAAGCGCGAGTTGGAGCGTGAACTTTTCCGTTCGCGACAGCACGATCAGCGGCCACAGGAAGTCGTTCCAGCGCCACATCACCGAGAAGATGGCGAGCACGGCCAGCGCCGGCGCGGAAAGCGGCAGCACGATGCGCCAGAAAATCCGCCACTCGCTCGCGTGATCCATGCGAGCGGCGTCGATCAGCTCGTCGGGAATCGTCAACATGTATTGGCGAAGCAGGAACACGCCCGTGGGCGTCGCCACTGCCGGCCAGATCACTCCCCACAGGCTGTTCAGAAGCCCGAGCTCCGATACGACCAGGAAGTTGGGAACCAGGATGATCGTCGGCGGGATCATCAGCGTCGAGATGATCAACAAAAACACGGCGTCGCGCCCGGCGAATCGGTATTTGGAGAGCGCGAATGCCGCCATCGCGTTGAATAGCAGCGTGATCAGCGTGGCAATCACAGTGATGAACACGCTGTTCCACAAGTACGTGCCGAACGAGAATTTGCCGAATATCTCGGTGTAATTCTCCGTTGCGAGGCGAAATTCACGCACTGGCTTGCGGTCGCGGATATTGACCTTGATCTCCTGTTCCGGCGCGGTGGGGTCTACCAATGTAGCCTGGATGCCGATACGTCGCACCTCCGCCAGCTCGCGCGTCGTGCCGTCGGGGAGTGCCACGCGAAATACCGGCAACGGATTCTCGTGGCCGGCGACCGTAACGGATCTCTGGCCGTACGGCAGGAGCTGCGGCGGAAACTCGTTCAACGCCGCTGCACTCTTGAACGACGACAGCAAGAGCCACAGCACCGGACCGAACATGAGCACCAGACCGAGCGCCAGGTAGGCATAAGAGACCCAATCGGTCCAATCGGCTCGACCGCGGCCGCGGCGCGCGAACAACGTGCCGGCGAGACTAGCCATCGTCCCGCCCGCCGGCGCCTGCGAGGTTCTTGCGTGTCAGACGGAGCTGCACCAGCGTAAGCACCAGCAGCGATAGCGCGAGGACCAACGACGCGGCGGCGGCGAGCCCATATTGGTGGATCGACTCGGCGAAGCCGGTCTGGTAGATGAACTGAACGATGAAGGTCGTCGCGGAGCCCGGCCCGCCGCCGGTCAGAACGAAGACTTCGTCGAAGACCTGCACCGCACGGATCAGCCCGAGCACGAGCACAACGATGAGATTCGGCATCAGTAGCGGCAGCGTGATGCGCGAAAACCGGCGCCACGGCGACGCGCCGTCCATCTCCGCCGCCTCGTACACGTCGGCGGGAATTGCCTGCAGTCCGGCGAGCAGTATCAGAGTGTAAAAGCCCATGTGCGCCCAGATGCTCACGAATACGCACCAGAAGAACGCCCAGCTTGCCTCCGATAACCATCCGACGGGCGAAGCGCCGGCACCGGTCAGCAGCGCGTTCAGCACGCCCTCGCGTTGCAGCACCCATTTCCAGATCAGAGCGACCACGACCGGCGACAGCAATACCGGATAGAAGAACACACCGCGGAAGAATCCACGTCCCAGGATCTTGCGATTGAGCACCAGTGCGGTGATGAGCGCGAGCGCCACCATCAATCCGACCTGCAGTACCGCGAACTTGCCGGTGTTGAAGATCGCGCGCCAGAAAAGGTCCTTGCGGCACGTGGACGGGTCGAGATAGTTCTCGCATTCGAACAGCGTTTCGAGGTTGTCCAGGCCGGCGAAGGGACGCTGCGACGGGTAGAGCTGAACGCCGCCGGTGAACGCGAAATAGAAGTTGATGACGATCGGCAGGAAGGTGAACAAGCCGAGAATTGCGAGATTCGGGGCGACGAACATCCAGGCGATGCGCGGCACGCCGAGGAAGCGCTGGACCACGCGCATCGGCGCATCGACCGCGTTAAGCGCCGCGCCGGCGATGACCGCCGGCAGCGCAACCAGCGAATGGCGGTCGGGGCCCACGATGCGGAAGCGGGCGATGGCCCGAGGACGCGGCTACTTGGCCGCCGCCTTCACCTGTTCGTCGATGTCGGCGCCGATGCGTTTCAACGCGTCGTCGAGGGACATTTCGCCGGCGATGGCCTGCCCGAGCCGCGCCGTGGTCGGGTTGAATATCGCGCGGTTGAGCTTGTATCCCTGGATTTCATACGCGACGGGCGAGAGCTTCGGCACTTCGGCGACGAAGACATTGAGCGCGGACTTGGCTTGCGGCGAGATCTTGTAGTCGACCCCCTTCTTCGCCACACCGGCATGCGCCGGGATGTTCTCGGTGCGCGCCATGTATTCCGCATACACCGGCTCGCTCGCCAAGTAATCGAGAAAGCGACCGACGTCCTTGGGATTCTTCGTGCGCTTCAGCGCTACGAACGCCGCACCGCCGGGTATCCCGGTGCACGCCGCCGGCCCGCAGGGATTCGGCACGGCGATCCAGTCGAAATTCTTGCCGATCTGCGTGTCCATCCGGCGGATCTGCCAGCTGCCGGACAGGTACATGACGACGCGACCATTGGCGAATTCCTCGAACGCGTCGCGGTACGTCGCACCGCCAACGCCGCCCCAGACTTCCTTGGGCATCGTGCCGTCGCGATTCCAGTCATACAGTTTCTTGGCCATTGCGCGGTAACCGTCGTCGACGACTACGTTGCCTTTGGCATCGAAGTACTTGGCCCCCATGCTGATCGCGGTGCCGGCAAAACGGTGGCCGCTGCGATCGAACGCGATCGCGAACGGCACCTGCGTCGCCTTCGCGACTTTGCGCGTTGCATCGGCCCACTGGTCCCACGTCGCCCCCGGCCCCGGTAATGGAACGTTAGCCTGCTCGAACAGCGTCTTGTTCACGTACGGCCCGGTGACGGTCAGTTGCGTCTGCATGCCGTAGATGCCCTTGTCACCCGGCATCGCGCGCATCCAAGGCAACGTTTTGCCGAAGTTGACCTCCCAGTATTTCGGATCCTTCACATAGGGCGTGATGTCGAGATAATACTTCGACAGTCCGCCGAGGTCGGTGACGCGCGCGATGTCCGGACCCTCCCCGGCCGCAAGCTGGACCGGCAGCTGCTCGAGGATCGCCTTGTACGGCACCTTGTCGATGACGACCTTGACGTCGCTGTTTTGCGCTTCGAAACGCTTGGCCAGATCCTGCGTCACTTCGCACTCGTTGCCGTCCGAATAGCACGCCACGCGAATCTCTCCCGCGCTGGCGATGCCGGCGGCCAGGGACAAAGCAGCGGCAACGACGGTTCCCAGACGGGGACAAAGTGCTGGCATGGCGTGTTCCTCCAAACGTCGCCGGTTATGGGCGGCTGACCCAGCCGATTATAGACGAGCGCGCCCATCCTCACAGGTTTGGCGGTGCCTCGCTGCGGTAACCCCGGGCACCATACGCCCGCCGTGATTCCCGCCGAAGCGTTGCTTCCGCTCGCCGTCGGCGAGCCGCGGGCTTCACTACGCGTCGCAAAAGACGCCAGCGCGCCCTAAACCGCATCGCCAGCGCGTTAGCTGTAACAATCGGCGCGCAGAGTTAGGTTACGATCACCAGTGTCCTCAAGTGGAGGCTTGCAATGGCCGACGGCAAGAAGAAGAAATACGATCTTGGCAGAAGCGGAACCATCACATTCCATGTGTCCGAGGATGCAAAGAGACTATTGATCGAATTCGATGTCGAGAAGGAAGGCTTGACGAAGACCGCGGTCAACGGCCTGATCGACGCCCTCGAGGAAATTCGGAAAAAGATGGTGCGCTAGACCCGCGTCTTCACTGTCGGCGCGGCGCGATTGCAGGCAACGTCGTCGCGTTGCTGGTCGTGTCAGTCGCGCCGTCGCCACAGAACGACACCGGGCGACTAGCAATCACGTCTAGGGGCGACAAACCTCGGCATGCAAATCAGCACTGTCTTTTTGGTGACATATTGTTGACGCAAACTTCTAACACCTCGTTCGAGGGCTCAGATTCGCGGCGCGAGCACGCAGAAATCGCCGGACGCTCCTGCGGGGTGACGCGTCGGCATGACAATTTGCATTCTCTTAGTTGAAATATGGCCTCGAATTACGCACTCAATACGCTGCTCGATCCATCGTCCGAGACAACGTTGTCGGATGCCAAAAGCACGTTCGCGAAGAAGGCTGACCTATCCGAAAAGGTTCTCCAAGATGCGTTCAGGCTAGTTCGAATCGGTCAGTTCGAGGGCCCGTTCAAAAAACTGGTCGCTCGTGCCTGCGAACTTCTGGACGACATGGACGAGTTACTCGTGGCAATGCATCCGCTTCGAGACCGTGGACATTTCGCTACGGCGGCAGCGCTGCATCGAAACCTGGAACGGCTTCAGGAAGCTGTTACAGCGTCGACTCGCGGTCATACGGCTCGTTCTAAGACGTCGGCCGGTAGGACGGTGATCGCTCCGATTGGGACGCGCTAGGGCGACAGTCGGAAAGCGCCGGAGCGGCGCTAAGCAGATCGCGCAACGTGTCGCGAAAGGAGATGAGATGTCGGCTCAGCCCCTCGGCGCCAAGGTCTTCATCAAATCGATCATCTTTTCACTTTCGACCAGATAGTCGGCCGTCAGTTTATCGGTGTAATCGGCCCGTGATGTAGCCGCGGTAGGGCTCCTGCCGCTCTTCGGCTGAACTGCCGGCCCCAAGTCCCCGAGGAAGTGACGCTGTGCGAGGCGGAATGCTTCGGCGCGCAATCGCATTGCCTGAGCGAGCCAAGCATCATCAGTGGGCGCCGTGCCCGACGCTGGAACACGCGCAGTCAGGATGGCCGCGCTATCACCCTGGTTCGCATCGATGACTTCGACATCTGTGGTCACGGTGTCGTGAAACAATCAAAAAGCGCCTTGGACAACGAGTGGAGTGTCACGCGCGGAGATGGCAGAACTGTGACCACGGCCGGCCCTGGGCAAGGCGAACCGCGTTGATTTCGGATGGCAGATGGACGTCAATCCGCGCTGCCCCGAGGTCGAGGCGCAAAAAACGTCCACGCCGTCCCCGGACGCTAACCGTCGGTCGTCCCTGACGTTTCGCGATCCGCCGCAACCTGGTCTCCTCTCGTGAAGCGCCGTTGCACCGCGCGTCTGGACCGAAATCGGCGCGTCAGGAAAGCAGTTGCGGCATCCATTTGAACGTTCTCACCGCATGTGAACACATCGATCGCCGCATAGCGATTCTCCGGCCAGATATGGATAGCGAGATGCGATTCCGCAATGACGACCACACCGGAGATTCCCCACGGAGCGAACTTGTGGAACACCGTCTCGACGATCGTCGCTCCGGCCGCGCGCGCGGCATTCACAAGGGTTCGCTTGACCCATTCCAAATTGTCCAGATGGCCGGTCTCACATTCGTACAGATCGAGCACAACTTGCGATCCAAACACGGCGTGCGCGACCGACGCATTGATTTGCGCGGAGACGACCCTTTTTTCGTGGGTCTCTTCCCGCCGTGATCTCAAATGCATTGGATTCATTGCTGCCTGCCTTTTGTCCGATTCGCCTTTTTCTTCGCCTTCATGCTTGTCTTCTTGCTTCTGCCTGGAGGTCGCCCCGTCTTGACGCTTTCGACAGCAGCCACTACCTGCGCCAAGCTCTCGTCGGACAGTCGCTGCAGCGTCGCAAGCCCCGCCCGTAGCAACTCGCTTTTCTTGATGGCGATCCCCAGACCCAAACATCGTTGCTTGAGCGCGCCGATCAATTCGTAGTCCGCCACGGGCATGGTGAAGCTGTCGCGAACTACCAGGCCTAGCTTGCCTTCCTCGACGGTTCTTGTCCGCGATCCTCCACCTCGCCCGCCGCCGAAGTTCGGGCCTGTCTTGCTCATTGAAAGCCTCCTGAGATCAGGCAAACGTGGTTGTCATCAAACAGTAATAATATACTATATATACGGTTAATGCAATGACACCTGGCCTGGTGATCCTTGGAGCGATTCGGCAGTACGGTTTGTCGATCCGGGTTCCGTGCCAACGCGACCGGCAGCTGCTGCTACTGACCGCGTCGCGACGCACGCTTCGGCCACAGTCGACTGCACGAAGATCTTGGCTGGCGAAACGCGCCGACCCATCACGTGCCTATGCGCGCGCCGTCATCGTAGTTTCGTCCCGGGTGTGTAGATAGCGCGAGTCCCGCATCCAATGAGCCCCGCCCATGCAAACGCTCGTCACGCGAAAGCTAATCGGATTGTGCTCAACGCCGGCTGGGTGCGTCGCGGCCCCGCCGGCAACGACCACCCAAGACTCGCGCGGTCTTGCCGCGATCGAGCACATCGTGGTCGTTTACGCGGAGAACCGGAGCTTCGACGACCTCAATGGTCTGATTTCGGTGCGCCCCGGAAATCAGCAATTGTCGATTCGACGCGAACACTTCAACAATAGAATTTCGACAGCAACGTGTAACGATCGTGCAACGAACCCGGTTCAACATGAGCGTCCCTTCCAACGCGAGGAACGCGCCATGCGATTCAAGAAGACCGCAATCAGTCTGCTCGTCGCTTTTGCACTAGGAACCCCGTTCGGAGCCTTTGCCGAGGACTCTGAGGTGAAAGACAACACCGGCGTCAAACACGTACTGCTGATTTCCGTCGATGGGCTTCACCAAAACGATCTTGATTGGTATGTGTCCAACAACCCAACTTCGACATTGGCGCGATTGGTTCGCGAGGGGGTAGCGTACACAAATGCAAGGACTCCGTTCCCGTCGGATTCATTTCCGGGCATGGTGGGGCAAGTGACCGGTGGCAATCCGAAGACCACTGGGATTTACTATGACGACGCCTACAGCCGAGATCTGCTGCCGGCAGGAACTACCCAAGGGAACTGTAAGACCGCAGCGAAGGGCGCCGAGGTTTTTTATGCCGAAGTGATCGCGAAAGACTTGGCCCGCATTGATAGCGGCCAGGGCATCCCCGGCCTTTACAAGGGCGGCGTTACCGACTTGTCGCAAATTTATCAGCTCACGGGTCACGCGGTCGATCTAATCGACCCGACACTGCTCCCGGTCGACCCGAAGACCTGCGATCCGGTGTATCCGCACCAGTATCTCAAAGTGAACACGGTGTTCGAGGTTGCGCACGCACAGCGGCTCCACACCGCTTGGGCCGATAAACATGTTGCCTATGAAATCCTGAGCGGACCCTCAGGACAGGGCATCGACGATTTGTTCGCCCCCGAAATCAACAGCAATGTCGCCGACCCGAGTTCATTCGGCGCCCCCGGGACTCCCAACTATGGGAGTGGTCCCGACTGGACCAAGGACAATACCGACACCCAGAGGTATGACGCTGTCAAAGCCCAAGCCGTCATAAACTGGATTCACGGCTTCGATCACGCCGGCGGCAATCATCCGGGAACGCCGGCCATCTTCGGCATGAATTTCCAAGCCGTGTCGACAGCGCAGAAGCTCAACAAGTCGAACTATTACGTCGACCCGAACAACCCCGCGACTGTGATGGCCGGTGGATTGGGCGGCTACACCAACGCTGGAACCTCTCCGGGTCCAGTGCTGCAGAGCGCGCTGAATTTCGTCAACGATAAGCTGACCGACATGGTTGGCGCCATCGATCACAGCAACACCGCAATCATCCTATCGGCCAAGCATGGGCAGTCGCCACAGAACAGAGGCGACCTAACGATCATCGACGACGGCAACATGATCCATGCGTTGAACTCTGCCTGGGATCCGACGTACCAGACCGACGGTACGCTCCCCTTGGTCGCACACGCCATCGACGATGACGGGATTCTGATGTGGTTCAACGATCGCTCGAGAAAGGCCGTCGCCTTCGCCAAGAGTTTCCTGTGGAATTACTCGGGCTCTGGTATCGGCTCCGATACCGCCGGCAGCGTGATCCCGGGCAAACCGTTCAACCATGCCGGTGTGACCGCGATCTACGCCGGCGAGGACGCCGCCGATTTGTTTGATGTCGGGCAAAACGATGGCCGAGTGCCGGATCTGGTCGGGATCGCTCAGCAAGGCGTGGTGTGGGCCGGTGGCAAGTTGTCTAAGATCGCCGAACATGGCGGCGCCGCGGAGCAGGACCGTCACGTTCCGATCGTGGTGTGGGGAGCCAACATTCAGCACAACACTGTCGGTCGGGCGGTCGCGACCACGCAAATCGCGCCATCGATTCTGAAGTTGCTGGGTCTGGATCCGGATGCGCTGCAGGCTGTTCGTGAAGAAGGTACGGAGGTGCTGCCGGAATTGCGCGGCGACGACTAGATCTCCCCGTTGTCGACCCCCCTTCGGCAACCGATGGTGGGTGCGTTGCTAGGGGGGCGACGATTGACCCGAAGCCCGCTCGGAGCTTGGCTCCTGCGGGCTTTTGGTCCCTGAACTCCAACCATTTAACCAAGCCCAAAAGGAAGCGCAATACGTTCGCCGTGCGGAGGCGCGCGCGCGCCGCTACCAAGACTAGCGCCTTGTATGACCGCTTGCCACACTAAGACGCGTATTCGAACGGCTGAGATCGACCAGTGCGGACGGTCGAGTCTCGCCGAAGCGAGCGTCAACAAATCACGTTGCCCGGTGCCCGCCCCGATGCGAGCCCTACTGTCAGCCGCAACCAACCACT
>CATPAO010000215.1 GCA_955652025.1 Casimicrobiaceae bacterium | reverse complement strand
GGTCGAAGTCGTCGACGCGATGCGGGCCAAGGGCATCGAGAAGCCGATCGTGGCATCGCTGGCGGGCGACGTGCAAGTCGAGGAGGCGGCCGAATACCTGTTCGACCACGGCATTCCGGCCTATCCGTACTCGACCGAGATGCCGGTCGCCGTATTAGGGGCAAAATACAAATGGGCACGCGGCGCGGGAATCCTTTAGTGGCCGCTTTGACGCGAACGGGATGCGAATGAACTTGCAGTGATGCTTGTGGAAATCGTGACGGCCGCGCCGTCGATCGATCCGGGCCGCCAGGAGCGCGGGCGATCGAGGGCGGTTTCAAGGGTCGCCGCCGCGAGATAGCAATGACGCAGGAGGGTATCGGCGTGACTACTCAGGAGGAGGCGACAAAGATGGACGCGCAAGCAGGGAATGTTTCGGCCGCCATATCGCGGCCGGCGTCGTACCGGTGGCTGCAGTTGTTCATGGGCATCGTCTGCATGGCGATGATCGCGAATCTGCAATACGGTTGGACGCTTTTCGTCAACCCGATATCGGAAAAGTATGGCTGGACGCGCGCCGCGATCCAGGTCGCCTTCACGATCTTCGTGCTGACGGAGACTTGGCTGGTGCCGTTCGAAGGGTATCTCGTCGACAAATACGGGCCGCGGCCCGTCGTCATGGTCGGCGGCATCCTGTGCGGGATTGGCTGGGTGATGAACGCGTACGCGGACTCGCTGACGCTCCTCTATATCGCCGCGGCGATCGGCGGCATCGGCGCGGGCGCCGTGTACGGCACGTGCGTAGGCAACGCGCTCAAGTGGTTTCCCGACCGGCGCGGTCTTGCCGCCGGCCTCACCGCCGCGGGATTCGGCGCCGGGTCCGCGCTCACCATCATTCCGATCCAGGCCATCATCAAGTCGAGCGGCTACGACACTGCGTTCCTGTATTTCGGCATCGGGCAGGGCTTGATCGTGTTCCTGATCTCGTGGGCATTGACCGATCCGCGCCACGTGGTGAGCCCGGCACTCGTGAAGAAAGTGGCGGAAGGATCGAAATCGCCGGCAATCCTGCAGACGAAACGCAACTTCCGTCCGATGGAAGTCATTCGTGATCCGGTGTTCTGGGTGATGTACGTCATGTTCGTGCTGGTCGGCGCCGGCGGATTGATGGCCGTAGCGCAACTCGCGCCGATCGCGAAGGACTTCAAGATCGCCGACGTTCCGGTCAGCCTGATCGGCATCACGTTACCGGCGCTGACGTTCGCGCTCGCGATCGATCGCATCCTGAACGGCATCACGCGGCCGTTTTTCGGCTGGGTGTCCGACCATATCGGGCGCGAGATGACGATGCTGATCGCGTTCGGGCTGGAAGCGATCGGCATTCTGGCACTGTGGCAAATGGGCACGAATCCGGTCGCGTTCGTGATCTTGACGGGCCTCGTGTTCTTCGCCTGGGGCGAGATTTACAGCCTGTTCCCGTCGACGTGCACCGATACATTCGGCTCGCAATACGCGGCGGCGAACGCCGGCGCGTTATACACGGCGAAGGGCACGGCGTCGCTCTTGGTCCCGCTGTCCAGCGTGCTCGTCGCGCAAACGGGCGGCTGGCACTCGGTATTTCTGGTCGCCGCCATCATGAACGCTGTTGCGGCGCTGATGGCGTGGTTCGTGCTGCGGCCGATGCGCCGTGCGCGTTTCGCGAAGATGGAAAGCGCGGCACCCGCGATGGCGGCGCCGCGGGCGGCGTAGGTTCCGAAACCCCGGGCGCCGTCAACTTGCGTTGGCGGTGCCCGGAAGCAGCGCGGGCGAGTAGCGGGACCGCAGCACGTTCTTTTGCACCTTACCCATCGCGTTGCGGGGCAGGTCGTCGGCGAAGAACACGCGCTTCGGCACCTTGAACGACGCGATTTCGTCGCGGAGCGCGCCGATGATCTCGCGCTCGGTCAGCGCATGGCCCGGAGCGCCGACGACGACCGCCGTCACGGCCTCGCCGAAGTCGGGGTCGGGCAATCCGATCACCGCCGATTCGACCACGCCGTTCAGCATGTCGATCCGTTCTTCGACCTCCAGCGGATAGACGTTGAGGCCGCCTGTGATGATCAGGTCCTTGGCGCGGCCGACGAGCCGAAGATAACCGCGGCCCTCGCGGCCGTGAGCCCATTCCCCCATGTCGCCGGTCTTGAAATAGCCGTCGGCCGTGAACTCGGCGCGCGTCTTCTCCGGCATTTGCCAATAGCCGCAGAAAACGTTCGGTCCCTTGACTTCGACATTGCCGATCGTACCCGGCTCGCATGGCGCGCCGTCGCCGCCGACAACGCGCACCGAGACGCCCGGCAGCGCCCTGCCGACAGTACCGGCCACGCGCGGTCCGGAGAGCGGATTCGACGTCAGCATCCCCGTTTCGGTCATGCCGTAGCGCTCGAGGATCTGATGCCCCGTGCGCGCATGAAACGCGTCGAAGGTCTCCGGCAATAGCGGCGCCGAGCCCGACACGAACAACCGGATCGACCGCGCCGCGTCGCGCGTCAGCGACGGCTCGGCCAGGAGCCGCGTATAGAACGTCGGGACGCCCATCATGACCGTGGCGAGCGGCAGGAGGCCCGCGATCTCCTTCGCATCGAAGCGCGAAAGCCAGAGCATTCGCGATCCCGATAGCAGCACGCAATGCGTCGCGACGAAGAGGCCGTGGACGTGGTAGATGGGCAGCGCATGCAGCAAAACGTCGCCGCGCGTAAAGCCCCAGCTTTCCACCAGCGCCGCCGCGTTCGTCGCCAGATTGCGGTGCGTCAGCATCGCGCCCTTCGAGCGGCCGGTCGTTCCCGACGTGTAGACGATCGCCGCGAGGTCGTCCGGCCGCGAGACCACGGTGTCGAACGTGTCCGGCGCGTCCTCCGCCCGATCGAGCAGTTCGCCGCCGCGCGCGTCCAACGTCAGCACGACCGCGGCCTTGGCGAGCGTCGCGATCAGGCCGAGGTTTTCCGGCCGGCAGACGACGACGCGCGGCTTCGCGTCGTCGAAAAAGTAGGCGAGCTCGGCCTTCTGATAGCTGATGTTGAGCGGCAGGTAGACGAGTCCCGCGCGAAGGCACGCGAGATAGAGCGCGAGCGCGTGCCAGTGTTTGTCGATCTGCGCGGCGATGCGGTCGCCCGGTCGGCAGCCGGCGCGAACCAGCACATGCGCGATCCGCGACGACCATCTCGCCAGCTGATCGTAATGAATGACCGGTCCGTTCGGGATCAGCACGCAGGGCTCGCCCTGTCGTTCCCCGAAATGATTTTCGAACAGCGTATAGAGATTGGCGTTCATCGAGATGGATCGGGGCTCCAATCCTCGCGTTTCTCGTTTTGATTTTCCGGCGGGGGCGCAACACGGCGCCGCTCCGCGGCGTTACGCTTGCGGGCGGATTATTCCACAATGTCCCTCTTGACCGTGAACGACCAGAGACCGTCCGGCCTGCGTGCGCTCGCCGCCCCGTCGCGCATCACGGCCCTGGCGGACGGCGGCGCCGCCGTCCTGCTCGGCGCGCCAAGGCCGAGCCCGCATCTGCGCCGGTTCGGTATCGTGGCGCAGGACGACGACGGCCTGGCTACGGCGCGGGTGCGGATCGCGGGCGCACCGGTCCTGATCGCGGCGCAGGACGAGCGCTTCCTGCGCGGCAGCGTCGGCGCGAACCATGGCGACGCGCTGCGGGACCTGTTCGAGCTGGCCCGCGCCGAGCCTCCGGCGGCGGTATTACTGCTGCTTGCCTCCGGCGGCGTCCGCTTGCACGAGGCGAACGCCGGCGAGCTTGCGCTGGCGCGCGCGTTGCGGGCGCTCTTCGACGCGCGTCTGGCGGGTGTGCCGGTGCTCGCGCTGGCGACCGGCGACGTGTTTGGCGGCGCGTCGGTGCTGGCTTGCGCCGCTGACCGCCTCGGGATGCTTCCAGGCACTCGCGTCGGTTTGTCCGGGCCGAAGGTCGTCGAATCGGTCCACGGCAAATGGGAGCTCGACGCCGATCGTGGCGACGATGTGAACGCCGTGTTCGGCGCCGACGCGCGCGCCGCCGAGGGCAACGTCGATCTCGTCGTCGACGACGTCGACGCGATTCGCGCGTGGACCCGCATGGCCGCGCAGGGCGCGCTGCCGTTCGACGACCACGTTCGGAAGCAGCACGCGACGCTCGCTGAGCGAATATCGCATTCGCGCCGGGTTGCCGACGACGTGCCACCCTTCGCCGGATTGCCGGCGATGCGCAAAGACGACGCGGCCGGCTGGCTGTGGCGCAACGCGAGCACGCTGGCGACGCGGACGCCAGGCGCCGGCGTTTTCAGCGCGTCGTTTGCCCATGGGCTCGACACCGCGTTGCTGGCACGCCTCGCCGATTGGCCGGCCGAGGTGGAATCGCTCGTCGTCGTCGAGGACTCGCAAGGCCACGAGGTCTCGCGGCAGGCCGAGATGGAATTCATCTCACGCTTTCTCGCGCACCACGCGGCGGTGCTGTCGCTCGTGCGCGCATGCGGGCACCGCGTCATCGGACTGCTCGCGGGCACCGGTCATAGCGCCGCGTTCTTCGCCAACGCGCTGCAGGCGGCGCCAGAGCTCTATGCGCTGCCGGGAGCGCGGATCATCGCGATGGAGCCCTCGGCGATCGAACGCGTCACCGGACTCCGTGTCGCTTCGATGACCGAAGACGATCCGCTGCTCGGGCAACCGGTTCGCCATTTGGCCACGCTCGGGGGCGTCGTCGCCATCGTCGACGAAGGTTCTCTGGCGTCCCTGTTCGGTAGAGGCTGATCGCGATTCGGCGGTTCGTCGGGATCAACCCGAAGCTCGCGGAAATCGATCAAGAAAAGGCGACGGCCAAAATTGAGGCCGTGACGCCGGCTCAGTCGCGGTCGTCGTCCTCACCGTGGGTGGCGCGCGTCAGCCGATCGCGAATGGCGAACCACGCCGGCTCGTCGGGGAGCGCTTCGATCAGGATGGCGTCGGCATCGGCGGCATCCAGCGTGCGCAGATGCGCATAAAGGTCATGCGCGTAACGCGCGGCGTCGCGCGACGCGGCGATCCATACGCCGTCGAAATCCTCGGGCGGCGACAGCGTTCGACCCAATACCGCGACTCGCTCGTCGCGCTCGACGAGCTGCGCAAGCTCGGCGCGCAATGCGTCGACGGGCAGCATCGATGCCGGCGTTCGCGGCGCGTAGTGCGATGGCAACGTGCCCGAGATGCGCGGCGACGATGCGTCCGGTCCCCGCGGCGCGCGGCCGAGCACGCGAGTGAGCTCGGCCACGCCGATCGCGCCCGGGCGCAGCAACCATGGATCGTCGTCGCGAAACGCGACGATCGTGCTTTCGATGCCGACATCGCATGCGCCGCCGTCGAGAATAAGCGCGGGGCGCTCCCCCAAGTCAGCGGCGACGTGCAGCGCGGTCGTCGGCGACACGTGGCCGAAGCGATTGGCCGACGGCGCCGCGATCCCATCGCCGAACGCCGCCAGCAACGCGCGCGCGACCGCGTGCGAAGGCACGCGAACTCCGATGGTGTCCTGGCCGCCGGTGATGGTGTCGGCGATGTGCGACGCGCGCGGCAGGACAAGCGTCAACGGTCCTGGCCAGAACGCCGCGGCCAACTTTTCCGCCGCGATCGGCACCGCGCGCGTCCAGCGACCGAGTTCTGCGACGGCATGAAGATGGACGATGACCGGATGGTTCGCCGGTCGGCCCTTGGCCGCGTAGATCCGACGCACTGCGTCGCTGTTCGCTGCATCGGCGCCGAGCCCGTACACGGTCTCGGTCGGAAACGCGACAAGCTTACCCTCGCGTAACAGCGCCGCGGCGCGTTCGATCGCGGAAGGCGTCGCGGCGACGATGTTCGCGGTCATACCATCCCCACGCTTGCGGCTCGCGCCGCTGCGCTGCCCCCAGAGGGGAAGTAATTCGCGCCTTGGGACAGCCTGGCGGCGCTCATCGAAGGCGGCGAACGGCGCCGACACCGTGACCGGCGGCGGCACGAATTCTGCTAGTATTCAAGTCTTTGCGACTGTAAACATATTTCGGCCGCGGGTTGCGCGGCCGTGTTTTCAATGCGCGCCGGATCGAAGGCGCCAGGAGTTTCGATGAACGAATTTCTGTTTACGTCGGAATCGGTGTCGGAAGGCCATCCCGACAAGGTCGCCGACCAGATTTCCGACGCCGTGCTCGACGCGATTCTAGAGCAGAATCCGACCGGCCGGGTCGCGGCCGAAACGCTCGTCTCGACGGGGTTGGTCGTACTGGCCGGCGAGATCACGACCGACGCCAACGTCGATTACGGGCGGGTCGCGCGCGAGACGATCCGCCGCATCGGCTACAACGATCCCGAACTGCGCTTCGACGCCGATGGTTGCAGCGTCATGGTTTGCTACGGGCGCCAATCACCGGACATCGCGCAGGGTGTCGATCGCGCGTCGGACGATTACCTGAATCAAGGCGCGGGCGACCAGGGTCTGATGTTCGGCTACGCGTGCGACGAAACGCCGACGCTGATGCCGTTTCCGATCTATTATGCGCACCGGCTCGTCCAGCGGCAAAGCGAAGTGCGTCGCGACGGCCGGCTCAAGTTCTTGCGGCCGGACGCAAAGTCGCAAGTCACCGTCCGTTACGTCGATGGCAAGCCGAAGAGCGTCGATACCGTCGTGCTTTCGACGCAGCATCATCCGAGCATGAACGAGAAGCAGAAAGAGCTCGCGGAGGCGGTGATCGAAGAGATCATCAAGCCGGTGTTCCCGCGCGAGTTGCTTGTCGGCACCCGCTTCCTGGTGAATCCGACGGGGCGCTTCGAGATCGGCGGCCCGCACGGAGACGCCGGG
>CATPAO010000214.1 GCA_955652025.1 Casimicrobiaceae bacterium | reverse complement strand
TGTATTCGACCGGACGATAGGCCGCCTGGTCGGCCGCCGCGTTCGCCTTTTGCGACGTCTCCTTGCCCGCGGTGGGCGACGGGTTGCCGAACGTCGGCTGCGCCGCGGCGAGCGACGCCCATCCGAGTAGCGTGACGCCGACGAACAGGTTGATCGATTGGAAAAGCGCGCGAGTGTTCATTGCCATTTCTCCTTGCCTGGTTTGCATCGATTGCGGATCCGTATGCCCGCTTTGGCTCATGGCCGTCGCGCCGCGGGCGCGGCGCTGCGACAATAATCCGAATACAGCTTGGCCACCACCTCGTCCGCTCTTTCGTTCACGAGGGTCAGCGCCATCCGCGAGACATCGGCGCCGGCGTACGAAGCGTTGGTGGCTTGCGCGTCGGAGATCGGACGACCGTTGCTGCCGGTGAGCGTGAAATCCATATTCACCGAAACTTGGTTGACCGGAATCATCGGGTTGCGCGATGCCTGCGACGAAATCAGTCCGCGCAGGATGAAGCTCGCGCCAAGCCGCTTCGATGCCGAGAGCGCGGCTTCGACGTCGTCGCGAAAGTAGGCGTCGATTTCGGCCTGCGCGATTTGCCGGCGGATTTCCTCCGGCGTGTAAGTGCGAAGACCGAGAGCGCGCAGGCGCCGGTTGATCGCCTCGAAATGCTGACCGTAATTTTGCTGTTGCGCGTAGATGAAGCCGTTGCTTTGCCGCTCGCCGATCACGACCATGATCTTCTTGTCTTTGATCTGCGCGCGGCACGGCGTAGCGAGATCGCGCGAGATACGTTCGTCGCGCGCCTGCTGCTCGGCTTTTTCCGCTTCATCGACTGCGTCGGGCTGCGAGAACTTGAATCCTTGCGCGTCCGCGCGCTCGCCCGCGAGCAGTGCAAGAAATGCGAGCATCATAACGATGCGAAACAAATGCATGGCGGCGTGGGCCTTCGGGGCGGGAAGCGCGGGGTCGACCACACGAAATGCTAGCCCAATGGCGCCGCGAAAGCTACGCGAAGAATCGGCAAAGGGCGCCTCCTGGCGTCCCGGGTGCGCGCGGGCCGATGAACGGTCGCTGGCGACGCCTGCATGGCGTGCCCGCGATCAGCGTGGCAGCGGGGGCGGCAACACCGCGACGCGCGTCAGCGGGACGTCGCGCGCCGGCGTTTCGAGCCGGAGCTCCAGCTTGATCTGATCGGCGGGCGCGGCACGCGAGGGGCCGCTCCGCGTCACGACGCGGCCGGCGTCGGACACTGCGATCGCGTCGGCGCGCGCCAAGGCGACGGGCTCCCAGGCCGTGCCACCGGCGCTTCGGGCGTAAACATTCATCGCGTCGACCCTCATCTCGTGCGGCAATCCGGCGACGATTCGACCGATCCGTTCCGGTGCGAGTGCCAGCCCACGCGGGGAGACGAGCGCAATACGGCCATTGGTATCGGTCGTCAATTTGAGCGCGCCCGGCGCGAGCGCGATCGATCCGGTCTCCGCGGTCCAACCATCGCCGTCGGCGTGCTGCGGCGTGCCGAAGGTAAACAGCAGCGCGCCAAGCGGCAGTCCCGCGCGCGCCAGCAGGAAGTCGCGCGCGGCGTCCTCGAGCGGCGTGTTGCGCCAGGCGGTGAATGTCACGTAGTCGGGTGTGCCGGCGTTGGCGCCGTTGCTGCCGTTCCACGCCATCGGCGAGACATGGCGTGCGCCGGCGTTCCACAAATCGCGAAACGCGCGATACGCGGCGGCGTAGGTCGGCAGCGCCTGCGGATTGCGCAAATCGGCGGTGTTGAACTCGACAACGGCAAAACGCGGGTCGATCGACGCGAAGGTTGCGAATAGGGAGCGGCCGTTCTCCATCGGAATGTCGTTCATCGCGGACGCACCGTAAAGAATCGCCCCCAGATGGCCATCCTTCGGCTTCGCACCCTCGACGGACACGCCGCCTGAATCGTAGTTCTTGACCGGACTGTCGATGGCGAGCGCAAACGGCATCGCGTCGCCGGACGGCGCCATGAATCCTTGCGACGACCAGATTCGGTCGCGCGGCATGCCGATCTCGGTGAGCCACAGGGCCAGCTCGTCGTAATGCAGGTGAACGAGATGGCGGCGGAACATCTCCCACTCGCGCACCCACGGATCGTTCCAGAACGGATGCGCGGGATCGCGCGGGAACGCACGTGGCGGATCGACGTCGTCCCACGTCTTGTACGTCTTGCCGGCGAGCTTGCCGGCTTCCGCGAGCGAAAGCGGTTTGCGGCGCCGATAGGCCGAGAGATCAGGCACGCCCGACTCGGGCGCACCCGCGTACGGACCGCTGCCGGCGAGCCACTGCCGGAATTGCTTCAGCGTGCCGGGATTGTAGTCGTACCATTGTTGTTCGTTGAAGAACGGATTGAGGTAGGTATCCGGATCGAGCGACACGCCGACGAACAGCGTCGGATGCGCGCGCATGAACGCGACGACCGCTGCTCCGGCCTGCTGCAAATTGCGCCGCTTGTAGCGCCGTACATCGCGCGCGTACACGTTGAACGTCAGCGAACGCCCAAGCTCGGGGGCATGCATCGATCCGGGCAGGTCCTTGCGCGCGTCGTCGGGCATCACCTCGTTCTTCTCGTTCCATTGGCAGTTGGCGAGGTCCTGCTCGAGCCGGTCGTTGATGTCCCATGCCGGAACGTCGCACGCGGCGGCCGCCCAGATGCCGCCGTTCAGCGTAAGCAGCACCGGCAACTGCTTCGCCACGGCATGCGCCAGCGTTGCGGCGAGCGAGTCTTCGGCGATTCGCCGGTCGCCGCAACGATGCTCGATGTCCCAATCGGGATCGAAGACGTAATCGCCGGCCGCGCCCTTGGTCGTCCGCAGGTAGAGGATCGGCACGCGCATGCCGACGCGCATCGTCGGCGAAAGATACGGCGTGTATTCGGTGTCGAGCTCCTGCGCCCCGCCGAGCGGAATGCCGGAGAGTGCCGGAAGTAAATGGAAGGGCGTCGGATCGGCACCGGTCAACGTGCGCCAGCGCGTGAGCGCGGCGGCCTCGATCACGCTTTTCCTGCCAAGCACGGTCTCGCGGCCATCCTGAGCGATCGCGACGACGGACAGCACGCGTCGATCCGTTCCCGGCGGTGCGGGATGCGACGATAGATCGCCCATGAAATCGAAACCGGCGCGCTCGCTTTGCGGCAAGCCGGGCTTCACCTGTGCGACGTCGGGCCTGACGACGCCGATCGCCGCCGCGAAGCGGAGCGCGTCGAGCCGAATTTCGACGCTGCGAACGCCGACCGGATCGAGCGCCCATCCCGTGAGTCTGATCCGCGGGCCGATCACCGCCTCGCCGGTAGGCGTATCGATGGCGCCGATCGGTCCCTCGACGGCGACCTTGGCCGGCGCGGCCGCGATGGGCGCGTCGGTGTGGCGCGTGCGCCACAGCGCGTAGAATTCGGCGCTTGCAAGTATTGCGGCGATGCCGAGGACGATCGCGAAAACACGCGCGGTGCCGAAGCGGTCGCGCTTGCGCGGGTCGTCAACGTTGGCCACGGCGAACCGTTACTTCACGGTCTGTTGCGGGCATCGGCGGCATTGTAGCGACCCATGAGTCGATCGC
>CATPAO010000213.1 GCA_955652025.1 Casimicrobiaceae bacterium | reverse complement strand
GCACCCGCTCCACCGCCATCAGCCGGATTTGTTCCAGCGTCTGATGATCAAAAGATCTGCCGTCTCGTTTCACAAACAATCAGATCACTGTCGTCGCAGAAAGTTCCCCATTTGTCGCCTTAATTATCGACTAGTGAGTAACCGGCCCCACCGGCCAGGTCGAAGGCGCCAACAACACGCACCTGGTGACGCTCGTGGAGCGCCATTCGCGCTTCGCCATACTGATCAAAGTCCCCAGCAAGGAGACCGCCGCCGTCGTCGATGCTCGCAGCCAGCACATACGCAAATTGCCTCAACATCTGCGCCGCTCGTTGACCTGGGATCGGGGAAAGGAGATGGCCGCGCACAAGCGCTTCACCATCGCCACGGACGTACAGGTCTACTTCTGCGACCCCCGCAGCCCATGGCAGCATGGAAGCAACGAGAACACCAACGAACCCGCCACCCATTGCGGACGGGCGCATCTCTCTTACGCAGACGCTCGGAAGTCCTACGAAGAGTGTGCGGATCGGTCCGTTGCCGGGCATCAGCTCGTAACGCGATCATGGCCGATGCTGGGTGCGCGCTTGATCGAGCGAACGCCTCCTTACAATTGGCTGACGTTGTGTAACGAGATATGGCCACGTCAACGCTGGGTCCGCGTTCGGCGTTGATCGAGCCGCGATCTCCGGAAAGCCGGTTGCCCCGGCGACCTGGCGCCACTGTCATCCATGAGGCCAGATGACGCGGCATTTGATGACAGTTATCCCAAGCGCAGACAGTTCGGAGGGTGACATGAGGAGGCGGCTAGGCGCATCGAATGCAGCGGCGATAGTGGTTGGTTGGGCGGCGTTGTCGCTAGTCACCCACGCTTTGGCGACCGAGCCGACCGCCCAGGTGGTCGAGTTCTATAACGCGTCGCTTGGGCATTACTTCATCACGGCATTCCCGGAAGAAGCGGCGATGCTCGACCAAGGAACCCTCGTTCCGGGATGGGCACGCACGGGCGTGGCTTGGAGCGCGTGGAAATTCGCTGGAGAGAGCCCGACGGCCGTCCCCGTGTGCCGCTTTTTCGGCACCCCGAACGTCGGTCCCAACTCACACTTCTACACCGCGGATCCCAACGAGTGCGCCACGGTGAAGCTCAATCCCCACTGGACGTTCGAGGCGATCGCTTTCTATATCGAGCCGACGCAGTCGGGCGCCTGCGCCGCCAAGACCGAACCCATCTACCGGAGCTTCTATCCTGGCGCCCAAGTGAGCGAGTCGAACCACCGTTTTCTCCCCGACCTCACCATGTTCCAAAAGATGGCATCTAACTCGATACTTGAGGGAGTCGTCATGTGCTCGCCGCTGTCGAGCAACCAGATTCGCAACGACATCGTGCGACTGCTCGAGCAGTCCACCTTCGGTCCCAACGATGCGCTCATTGCGCACGCCAAAGCGGTTGGACCGCAAGCATTCCTCGCCGAGCAATTCGGCGCGAGCGGCGCCGTCTATACGAGCAACAAGTATGTTCCTGCCGTCGGCGCGAAGACCTATTGTCCGACCGATCCGGATCCGACCTGCGCACGGGACTATTTCACGCTGTTCCAGCTGCAGACGGATTTTTTCAAGAATGCGCTGAACAGCAGCGACCAGCTGCGGCAGCGTGTGGCATTCGCCTTCTCGCAGATCTTCGTCACATCCGGGCTCGACATCAACGAGGCCTATGGCATGGCGACCTATCAGCAGATCTTTCTCGACAATGCCTTCGGCAATTTCGAGGATCTGATGACCAAAGGGACGCTGTCGTCGGTCATGGGTCAGTACTTGAATATGGTCAACAACGACAAGCCGGTGGTCGGGGTGAATCCGAACGAGAATTACGCACGGGAGCTGTTGCAGCTGTTCTCGATCGGATTGTGGGAATTGAACCTCGACGGCACACAGGTCCTCGACGCCGCCGGGCGGCCTATCCCATCCTATGACCAGCCCACGGTCGAGGGTTTCGCGCACGTCTTCACCGGGTGGACCTATCCGCTTCTTCCGGGCACGACGCAGAGGACGCACAACCCGAAGAATTTCCTTGGCGACATGACCGCGGTAGCCTCGAATCACGATACCGGATCGAAGGCCCTGCTGAACGGATTCGTCGAACCGGCGGGTTTCACGATGCAGGCGGACTTGGCGAGCGCCATCCATAACGTCTTCATGCACCCTAACGTTGGACCGTTCATCGCCAAGCAGCTTATCCAGAAACTGGTCACCGGAGACCCCTCGCCACAGTACGTCGCACGCGTCGCGGCCGCCTTCAACAACAACGGGCTCGGAACGCGCGGTGATTTGAAGGCAGTCGTGACCGCAATCCTGCTTGACCCTGAGGCACGCGGCGACGTGAAGCTTGATCCGGACTACGGGAAGCTGCGCGAGCCGGTATTGTTCATGGCCGGAGCGGCGCGCGCGGTCGGAACGCGGAGCGACGGCGTTTATTTCGGCGGCGTAGGAGCGGCGCTCGGCCAGAACCTGTTTTATTCCCCGTCGGTTTTCAACTATTACCCGCCCGACCATGCGCTGCCGGGCACGTCGAAGTTGGCACCTGAATTTGCCATCCAGAACTCCAGCACGTACCTCAACCGAGCCAACGTCGTGAACACGCTCGCGTTTGGAACCGTGGCGCCCCTTTCTACGTATCCGGGTGCGATCGGAACGCAGCCGGACTGGTCGGCGCTTCAAGCGTTAGCCAGCGACCCCAACGCGTTGTGCGACGAGCTCGACGCGCTGCTCTTGCACGGGACAATGTCGTCTACGATGCGCGCAGGTCTCATCGGCGCGATCGGTGCTGTGCCGGCGAGCGATCCGTTGACTCGAGCCAAGACGGCGTACTACCTCGTCGTCACATCTTCCGACTACCAAGTGGAGCGATGACCATGAACGCGCCGCGCAATTCAGGTCGCCGTCATTTCGTCCAGCGGGCCGCCGCGCTTTCCGCGATCGGGCTCGGGGCACGGCTCAACCTCCTCGATTTCATTTCTCAGGCCAACGCGCAATCGACGACCGACTACCGGGCACTGGTGTGCGTCTTCCTGTTCGGCGGGAACGATGGCAACAACACGGTGGTTCCGTACGACATCGCCGGTTATGCACAGTATTCCGCCGTACGCTCGAGTGCCTCCGGCATCCAGTTGGCCCAAGCTTCGCTGCTGCCTATCATGCCGATCAGTAGCGGCGCGTCGTTCGGGCTGCATCCGAACCTTACCGAGCTCCAGACGCTGTTCAACCAGCGCAAGCTCGCGATTCTTGCCAATGTTGGCACGCTGGTGCAACCCACAACCAAGGCGCAGTACATCGCGGGGATGATGCCCTTGTCGTTGTATTCCCACTCGGACCAGCAAGCGCAGTGGCAAAGTTCGGTGTCTAACGTCGTATCGGGCACGGGGTGGGGCGGACGTATCGCAGACAAGGTGTCGTCGTTCAACGCCGCCACCGCCTTCCCGGTGGTGACGTCGCTTGACGGCTCGGTGCTATTCACGACCGGAAAAACGGCCTCGCCCCTCAGCATTCCCGTGTCGGGCTCGTTCGCGTTGTCCGGGTACGGTGCCAGTGCGACGAGCAATGCGCGGCTGGCGGCGCTCAAGCAGTTCCTGGCCAGTGGGTCGAGCAATCGCTACGTTAACGCCGCGAATGCCATCGGGAGCCAAGCTCTCACCCTGTCATCGACCATGAATCCGATCCTGGCGAACACGAGCTCAACCGTCGCGCCGCTTTTTGCGCCCTTCGCAAACAATCGCACCGCGCTCGCGCTGTATCAGGTTGCAAAGACTATCGAGGCCCGCGCAGTGACCGGCGCAGGGCGCCAGATCTTCTTCGTCGGCCTGGGCAATTTCGATACGCACAGCGATCAGATCCCCGTCCAGGGCGATCTGCTGGCGGAGTTGTCGCCGGCCCTCAAGGCCTTCTACGACGCGACGGTTGCGCTTGGGGTATCGAGCCAGGTGACCACGTTCACCCTTTCGGACTTCGGTCGGACATTCCAGCCGGCGTCGGGTGCCGGCACCGATCACGCGTGGGGTAACCACCACTTCATCATCGGCGATGCGGTCAAGGGTGGCGACATGTATGGGCAATACCCGACCCTCGCGCTGGGGGGGCCGAGCGATGCAGAAGGCCGGGGGCGATGGATTCCAACGACGGCCGTCGACCAATACGGCGCGACGCTCGCGAAATGGTTCGGTGTCCAGCCGACCGACGTGGGCGCGGTGTTCCCCAACCTATCGCAGTTTCCGACAAGCGACCTCGGCTTCATGACGTGACCGCCGTCTGAATCGATTACGCTCAAGTGACACCTCTACCACCCGTTTCGGGACCGGCCAGACTCGACGGTTGGGCAAGTGCTGCCGCCTTTGCGAAACGCAAGCGAGAAAGCCGTACCCGACGTTCGATGCGCGCGACCCTTACTCTGGGCATCGCTGTGCTCCTGGTTGGATGCGGTGTAACCGGCGACGCCAGCGCGCAAAGCGCGGCCAATGGCAGGACCCTGTATGGATTGTATTGCCAAGTCTGCCATTCACCCGACCCGAGCACGGCGGTCGCACCCTTCGATCTCATTATGACGGCGGCCAACAATCCCGCCCAGATAACGATCGCTGCCAACACCTACCCGTCGCAGATGGGATTCATCAACGGCCTGTTGTCGCAGTCAGACAAGGCCGACCTGGCCGCGTATATCGCCACGTTTCTCGGTGCGCCGACCACGGTCGATGTCATCGAGTTCTATAACGCGAGCCAAGATCACTACTTCATCAGCTCGCTGCAGCCGGACATCAACGCGTTGGATTCGGGGCATTTCCCCGGATGGGTCAGGACCGGACTGACGTTCAAGGCTTATCCGACCTCCACTGCAAGTGCCAGCCCGGTGTGTCGCTTCTACATTCCGCCGGCGTATGGCGATTCGCACTTCTACTCGGCGTCGCCCGCAGAATGCGCGCAAGTCGCTGCGAAATGGCCCTACTTCGTCTATGAATCATCCAACGTCATGTACATCGACCTGCCGGACGCGACGAGCGGCGCCTGTCCAGTGGGCGACCTTCCGGTGTATCGCGTGTGGGACAACCGCGCCGACACCAATCATCGCTACACGACGGATCGCAACGTTCGTACGCAGATGGTAACCAAAGGTTGGATCGCTGAGGGCTACGGCCCCGACCAGGTAATCATGTGTGCGCCGCAGTGACGGGAAATCGCCAGGCGTAAGTTTGCCTATTGCGCGGAGACTCGTTCGACCGATATCCGATGGTCGGCGAACGGCTAGTCTTGGCCGATTCTGTTGAAAAACTCGCTTCGCGCTTTTCGTGCAGCGATTTCGGGGGTCTCAAACCATCACCTTCACGATTTGCGTCGCTCTGAGCGCGTTCTAGAGGGTCGACATTGTCGACAACGCTGAACGTCGCCACTG
>CATPAO010000212.1 GCA_955652025.1 Casimicrobiaceae bacterium | reverse complement strand
GCCGCCAATGTTGAGCGCGGCCCCGAGGTTGCTATACGCGGGTGCGTTCAACGGGTCCTGCTCCACCGCCTGACGACCAAGCGCGATCGCCTCGTCGATTCGACCCAAATTCGCAGCGAGCGCGCTAGCCCGGCGAAGCACGCCGGCATTGCCGGGGGCCATCTCCAGCGCGCGGCGATACGACGCCTCGGCACCGCGCCAGTCCCGGTCGTGCGTCATCTGGATCCAGCCCATCTGCGCGTGTCCCTCGGCCAGGTCCGGCTCCAGCGCGAGCGCCCGCGCCACCGCCTCGCGCCCCCGCGCGTACCCCTCGGTCACGGGCGCCCAGCAGTTACCGGCTTCGTTTGCATAGGCGCGTCCGAGCTCCGCCCAGGCGAGCGCGAACACTGGGTCCAGGTCCAGCGCCCGCTTCAGATAGCCGATCCCCTTAGTTGTGTCGTCGCGAGTAAATCGATCCATGAAATGCCGCGCCTGCAAGTACAGCCGATATGCCTCCGAGTCGCTGGCACGGCCCTTCACCGCGGCGGCAACCTGCGCGGTCAGCTTCTGAGCCACCTTCGCATCCGCCGTCTCGCCCAGCAGTGTGGTGCGCAGCTCCTGCACCACCGACTGCGCGATATCGTCCTGCACCGCGAAGATGTCCTCTAGCGTCCGGTCGTAGCTCTCCGACCACAGGTGATAGCCGTCGGCCACCTTCACCAGTTGCACCGAGATGCGCATCCGGTTGCCCGCCTTGCGCACGCTGCCTTCGAGCACCGTGGCCACGTTGAGCGCCCGGCCCACCTCGGCGATCGTGGTCTGCTTGCCCTTAAATGAAAATGAGGAGGTGCGCGCTGCCACCCGCAGGCCGCGGATCTTGGCCAGAACGTTCAGCAACTCATCGGCGAGGCCGTCTGAGAAGTACTCGTCGTCCTCGTCGTGGCTGCGGTTGACAAACGGCAGCACCGCGATCGACGGCGGCTCCTGCGTCATGGCGGCGGTTGCCGGCGCGGTGGGGGGCGCCGCGCGTAGCAGTGCGACCGGCGGTGACGCAGCATCCCCCGACAGCAGTCGATGCACATGCTCCGCAAATGCGATTGCCGACGCGCCGGTGGACAGGTGCGTCCACTGCACGTCGCGGAATTTCTCCGGCACGCGTGCGTTCGCGTCGAGCGTCGCGTCGATCACCACTGGTAACAGGAACGCCTGGTCGTCGGCCATCAGGTGTGAGCGGTCGACCGCCAGCTTCCATTCCAGCCGAAAGTAGCCTTCGCTGCGTGACTGTGTGTTGGCCGAGATGATCGGCACGAACAGCGCGCAGCCCTTGATCTGGCGGCGGATCGACGCATCCCACGCGTCACCGCCGCGCAACGCGCTCTGGTCGAACCACACCTCGACGCTCATGGCACGCAGGGCGTCGCAAATGCGCCGCGCGGCTTCGGCGTCCTGCGACGCGTAGCTCAGGAACACGGCTTTGACGGGCATGTTCACGCAGGGTCGAAGCGGAAACGGAGCGAGCGACCCAGGGAGGTCGGGGCTGCCGTGATCCCGGGCGAGGGCCGCGCCGATTGTCACCCAGTTCGCCGCGGACGCAAAATCATCGGCGGCGGGATATGCCGGTCGATCGGTCGGCGCGCACCCGTGCAGCAATGCGAAAGGCCGCTTTCCGGGTCCTGTTACGGCTGCTCAGGGTCAACAAACTGAGACCTTCGACGGGCCAGATGCGGTCATGTGACCTCATCCTCAAATTCTCTATGAAGCGGACGTTCGGGGCGGCGAAAGGAACGCGTGCGCATAGTCCGTAACGCCTCGTCCCAGCACTCAGTGTCATCGATCTGCACGGCGAGCCGCGAACGAAACCGCCCAACCTCTTCGAGGTCGTGCCCGCCTACTCGCTCGCCGAGTTCAAGACGCTGCTTTCGACGGGTGTCGCCATCGGTGGAGGCAAACTGGGGCTGATGACGGAGATGGCGCAGGCCGGGTTGAAGTATCTGCGCGACGACGAAGTCGCGGCGTGCACGCCTACTTGTCGTCACCTGAGGTGGCCGCCCACCCTTAGCGCACCTGCGCAGGTCTTGAGCCCCGACGAGACGTTCAGCAGTTGATCATTCGTCTTGCCGTGCCTACGTCGACTGTACCTAGGCAGCGACAGCCTACCTCTTCTTCGGTTCGAAGTCCTTGACGAGTCCCCTGCATCACGGATGCCGCACGCGATAATGTCTGAATGCGTGTGAGCCGCTTAGCGACGTACTTTTATGCTGCGATTCCTTCATCATTCGTACCGTGGCATGATGCGCACGCTCGGACAGTCGATCCTGCAAGCAGTCGGCGTGTGCGAATGCTGGCAGCCGGGGGCGGAGGCTACCCTACAGGTCGGTAAGACGCTGCGTCCATCCGGCATGCACCGAAGTCGACGCTTGATAGGGGGGGCCGTGAAGGCAATAGGCATCATCCACGACGAGCATCGGTCATTGGCGGCAGTGCTGCACGGCATGCTCTACCTCGTCCGCGACATACGCCAGCGCGGCACGGAGCCGAAGTTCGACGTGCTGGGCGCGATGGTCTACTACATCGATGCCTTTCCGGAGCGCTTCCACCATCCGAAGGAGGACGCCTACCTATTTAGGTACCTCGCGCTGCGATGTCCGGATGCCGCGCCACTGATCAATCAGCTTGTAACGGAACATTGCGCTGGCGCGGAGAAAATCCGCGCGCTCGAGCAGGCGCTGGCGCGGTACCAGCAGGGAGGCGCGACCGAGTTTCCGGCGTTCGCCGAGGTCGTGCAGGCCTACGCGGCCTTCCACTGGGATCACATGCGCACCGAAGAGGACAAGCTGATTCCACTGGCGCGCGAGCATCTGATCGCGGAGGACTGGAAGGAAATCGACGCGGCATTCACCGGCCACAGCGATCCGCTGTTCGGCGCCAAGGCCGAAGCCGAATACAGAAACCTGTTCCGGAAGATCGCCAATCTGGCTCCACCCCCTATCGGCCTTGGACCGGAGTAACGCTGGACGCGTCGATCGGCTGATATAAATGCTCGATAGGGTGAAAGCTGTCAGCTGATGTGATCAGTTGCTCAACTGACAAGAACCCGCCGTTGGAGGAGCCGCTCGCTGCATCGGATTAGCGGCCGCTAATGGAGAACCACTGATTAATTCCTGGACCGGCTTGTCACCCTTTCTTGACCCAGGCGGTACACCACCCTTTGGCATTGACCAGCTTGCCCCCGAACACGCTGCAAGGACCGTCGCTCGCGTCCGACTTGCCCGAATACAACGTACAGTTGCCGCAAACAGCGGTCGGATCCTTGCGATTGCTGGCCTTAGTTGCGTCTATCTTGTAGCCGAGCGCCGCCGCGGTCGGATCGGATTCGCTGACCGCGTCGACCGCCTGGGCCGTCCCGCTAAGGAGTGTGTTAGCGAATGGTGCGGCTGCAAGGCCAGCGGCGGTGATCTTGATGAAGCGACGGCGACTTGCGTGAGAAGCGTGTCTAGTCATCATAGTTTCCTCGGGTTCTAAACGCGACTGGCGGCAACCGGCCAAGAGCAGACTGCAATTGATCGTTGGCCCTGTCGGGGCTACTTCGCCTGAACGTAAGCGGCGACGGCCTGTATCTCCTCCGATGTGAGGTCCTTCACTATGCCGTGCATCACCGGCGCCGTACGAGTTAACGTCTGAATGTAGGTGAGCTGCTTGGCGACGTATTTCGCATGTTGGCCGGCCAAGCGTGGGAAATCAGCGATTCCTTCACCATTCGCACCGTGGCACGATGCGCATGCTGGGATAGCCCGATCAGGCAGGCCTTTGTCGAACAGCTGCTTGCCCTTGGCCACAAGTGCGGGATCATCAGTCCGGCCAGGAGCAGGCGGCTGAGCGGCGTAGTAGGCGGCGATCCCGGCGATGATGTTCTCGTCGAGTCGGCCTGCGATGCCCCACATGAAGTCGTGCGCGTCCTTCTCCGCGCGCGTCTGCTTCCTGAACGCGTCGATCTGAGCTGCCAGATAACCCTTGCTCTGCGCAGCAAGGATGGGAAACTCCGGAGACGTGCTAATCCCACGTGGCCCGTGACAGGTCG
>CATPAO010000211.1 GCA_955652025.1 Casimicrobiaceae bacterium | reverse complement strand
GTCTACACCGATGCCAAGGTCAATCAGATCCTGGTCGGGTCGGTCTACGATCTCGCCACCAAGCGCAATCTGACCGAAGCGAAGGTGCGCAAGCTGAATCGTGTCGCGATGGACAAGCTGCCGATGGACCTCGCGTTCGTCCGCGTCAAAGGCAACGGCGCGCGGAAGCTGGTGATCTTCTCCGACGCCGACTGCCCGTTCTGCCATCGGCTGGAAAACGAGCTCAAAAACCTCGACAACGTGACGATCTACACGTTCCTGTACCCGATCGACCAGTTGCACCCCGATTCGGCGCGCAAATCGAAGCAGATCTGGTGCGCGCCGGACAAGGTCAAGGCGTGGGACGAGTTTTTTGCTTCCGGCAAGGTGCCCGACAACAAGGGCGACTGCGGCGATCCGGTCGCGAAGACACAGGCGCTGGGCGAGTCGCTCAAGATCTCCGCGACACCGACGCTCGTATTCGCCGACGGCACGATCATTCCCGGCGCGCTGCCGATTGCGCAGATCGAGCGCGAGATCGCCGACGCGGAGTCCGAAGCGAAAAAGCTGGCGGTCGCGCCGAAGTAGTTCCGACGCGCAACGATTTCCGCCCTGCCGAATACCGGAGTAGCCGCGATGGCGATCCTCGATTTCATCAAGAAACAGTTCATCGACATCATCGAATGGACCGATGATTCCCGCGACACGCTGTCGTACCGCTTCCCCGACGAGGACAAGGAGATCAAGAACGGCGCGCAGCTGATCGTCCGCGAGTCGCAGGTCGCGCAGTTCGTGTATTTGGGTCAGTTCGGCGACTCGTTCGGCCCGGGCAAGTACACGCTGACGACCGACAACATCCCGATCCTGAGCGATCTGAAGGGCTGGAAATACGGTCTCGAAAGCCCGTTCAAGGCCGACGTCTATTACGTCGTCACGCGGCTTTTCACCGGCAACAAATGGGGCACGGCGAACCCGGTGATGATGCGCGACACCGACTTCGGCGTGGTGCGGCTCCGCGCCTACGGTACCTACGACTTCCGCGTCGTCGATGTGAAGAAATTCCTGAAGGAAGTCGCGGGCACGGACGATCACTTCCGGTTGGACGAATTCAACGACACGATGCGCTCACGGATCGTCAGCGTATTCACCGACGCTCTGGCGACGGCGAAGATCCCGGCGCTCGACGTCGCGTCGCGCTACGGCGAGTTGGGCGAGGCGCTGTTGCCGCTCATCAACCCGGCGATCGGCGCCAAGTACGGCCTCGAAATGACGACGTTCGTCCTGGAGAACGTCTCGGTGCCACCCGAGGTCGAGCAGGCGATCGACAAGCGTTCCAGCATGGCGGCGGTCGGCAACCTCAACGACTACGTCAAATTCCAGATGGCGCAGGGGATGGAAAAAGGCGGCGACGGCGGTGTGGGCGGGATCGGCGCCCAGATGGCGGTCGGCATGGCGATGGCCCAGCAGATGATGAATCAGGCCGGTGGTCTGATGGCGCAACAGACGCCCGGGATTGCGTCTCCGCCTCCCGCCCCCACCGCGGGCGGCGGTGCCGACTTGATGAACCCGGCGCAGGTCGCGCAAATGCTCGGCGTCGCCGAATCCGACGTCGTCGCAAGTCTGGAGTCGGGCGACCTCAAGGGCAAGAAAATCGGCACGCAATGGCGCGTCCCGCGCGACGCCGTCAACACGTTCCTCCGCTCGTGACCGGCCGCGGCGTTCTCGTCCGGCACATCGCGCTCACGCTGTCGCTCGCTTGGTTCGCCGCGACCGCGGCGGCGCAGGACTCCGCGGCGATCGGCGTGCAGCAGATTGCGCGCGAGTGGCTCGCGCTTACCGATCGGGGCGACGCCGCCGGGAGCTATGCGGCCGCCGCGCAGCAATTCAAGCGGGCGGTCACGGCGGAACAATGGACGCAAGCGCTGATGGCCGCGCGCAATCCGTTCGGCGCGCTGGAGCGGCGCTCGGTGCTGTCGACGACGTTCCAAAAGTCGTTCCCCGGCGCGCCGGACGGCACCTATGCTTTGGTGTTGTTCCACGCGTCGTTTGCGAAAAAGGCGGACGCGCAGGAAACGGTGACGCTCGAGCGCGAATCCGATGGCGCCTGGCGCGTCGTCGGCTATTTCATCCGTTGAATACTACAAGCGCGGGACGTGGCGCCTCGGTTCTTGAAACCCGCGGCCATCGCAATGACCGAAGCGATCGCAGAGCGCCAGTTCACGTGCCCCAGCTGCGGCGGCGAGCTCGCCTGGCACCCGGCGCAGAAGACGCTCGTGTGCCCGTCTTGCGGCACCGCGTTGCCGCCGATTGCGCAATCCGCCATGGCGCCAACGTTGGTCGAGCACGGACTTGCCGAAAGCCTGCGCGCCATCGCCGATGACCACGCCGACGGCGGTAAAGTCGCGGTTCAGTGCGGCAATTGTCGCGCGGTATCGTACTTCGATCGTGGCACGGCGGCTGATCGGTGCCCATTTTGCGGCGCGGCCGAAGTCGTTCCCTGCGACGCGTTTCACGACACGTTCCGTCCCGAGAGCATCGTGCCGTTCTCGATAGGCGCGCAAGGCGCCCGCGCAGCCGCAGAGCGCTGGATTCGCGGCGAGTGGCTCGCGCCGTCGAAACTTGCCCGGCTCGCACGTACCGACGCGGTGAAGGGCGCCTACCTGCCGTTCTGGACCTTCGCCGCGCATGCGGTCGCGCATTGGGATGCACCGGGCGGTACGCGCGGCATCATCGAGACGGACTTCGACGATCTCCTGATTTGCGGCGACCGCGAAGCCGATCCGCAATTGCTGGAGCAACTCGAGCCATTTCCGGCGAAGGCACTTCGCCCCTACGACCCTCGCTACGTCGCCGGTTGGACGGCCGTGCGCGCGCAGCGCGCGTTGGACGAGGCCGCAACGCTGGCGCACGCCCGAATGGAGCGCGACCTTGCGGCCGCCGCGAAACGCGACCGCCCGGCGAAGGAGCGCGAGAAGCTGCGGCTCTCGACGGTCGAGTATCTTCGCGAAACCTGCAAACAGACGCTGCTGCCGGTCTGGCTCCTCGATTATCGCTATCTCGGCAAGAGCTATCGGATCGCCGTGAACGGCGCGACCGGACAAGCGGCCGGTTACGCGCCGAAGTCGCTGCTCAAGCTCACGCTGCTCGGTCTTGCCGCCTGCTGGCTCTACCTCTTCTTTCAGGACCCCGAAACGGCCCTCGAGGTGCCGCTGTGGATCGCCAAGGGGCTGTGGTGGGCGATCGTGCGGCCATTTGGCCAATGACAGGTGACATGACCGAACTCAACGCCCAACAAAAATTCGCGTGCCCGTCGTGCGGCGGAGAGGCCGTTTGGAATCCCGCGAAGCAGAAGATGGTGTGCCCGTTCTGCGGCGCCGAATCGCCGGTTTCGCTCGACGCCGGCGGCCAAATCGTCGAGCACGATCTCGTGCAGGCGTTGCGCGGCATCACCGACGATCAGCGGGGTTGGCGGCTTGACCGATTGCAGGTCCGCTGCCAGAGCTGCAACGCGATTTCGGTATTGGCGCCGTCGCGCCAGGCGCAGAGCTGCGAATTCTGCGGTTCGGCGCAACTCGTCCCCTACGAGGAGACGAAGCCGCCGTTTCGCCCCGAGAGCGTGCTGCCGTTCAAGGTAAGCGAGTCCGACGCGCGCGATCGCATCCGCGCGTGGTACGGCAAGCTGTGGCTCGCGCCGGGCGCGCTCAAGCGCCGCGCGCTTACCGACACCGTGCGCGGCGTCTATCTCCCCTATTGGACGTTCGACGCCAAGGTCGACGCCGAATGGACGGCCGAAGCCGGTCGCTACTACTACACGAACGAAACGTATAGCGAGAACGGCCAGATGCGGACGCGGCAAGTGCAACAGGTGCGCTGGGAGCCGGCGGCCGGTCGCGTATCGCATTGCTTCGACGACGATCTCGTCTGCGCGTCCGTCGGCGTCCATGCGGATCTGCTGCGAGGCATCGAGCCGTTCGAGACGCACCAGCTCAAGCCCTACGATGCGGGTTACGTGTCGGGCTGGGTCGTCGAGCGCTACCAGATCGACTTGGTGGCGGGGGCACAGCGCGCACGCGCCGACATGGATGCAAAGCTGCAGGCGTTATGCGCGCAACAGGTGCCAGGCGACACGTTGCGCAATCTCAGCGTGCGCGCCGACTACTCGAAACAGACGTTCAAGCACATTCTGGCGCCGGTGTGGCTCCTGTCGTACAACTTCGGCACACGCGGCTTCCAGTGCGCGATGAACGGCGTCTCGGGCGCGATCGCCGGCGAGTACCCGAAGAGCCCATGGAAGGTCGCGCTTCTGGTCTTGGCGATTTTCATCGGCGTGCTGATCGTGATGTCGCTTGCGGGACGGCGCTGATCGAGAGAACCCGCGTTTTCGGAATTCGAAGGAGTCATATGCAAATTGCCATCGTCACCGGTGTTTCACGCGGATTGGGCGAATCGATCGCGGCCGCGTTGCTGGCCCGCGGCTTCCATGTGCTGGGAGTCGGACGCAAGAGCGCGGCGCGCCTGACCGGCGAACGGTATCGCTTCGTCGCGCAAGACTTGGGCGAATTGTCGGCGATCGATGCCATGCTTGCGGCGCCGTTCGAAGAGCTCGCGCGAGCGCAAACGACCGCGGCATGTCTTGTCAACAATGCGGCCGTTCCGGGACCCGCCGGCATGGCGGGCCGACTCGCGACGGCGGATATCGCCCACTCGCTCGCCGTCAATTTGGTGGCGCCAGCCGTGCTCGCGAATCTTTTTTGCCGCGCGTTCGCGCAAGTAGGCGGGGATCGGCGCATCGTCAACGTATCGTCGGGCGCGGCGCATTCGGTGCTGCCGGGCAGCGCGATGTATTGCGTCGCCAAGGCAGGGCTGGAGATGCTCTCCCGCTCGCTCGCCGCCGAGCAGGGCGACGCGGGCATTCGTGTCGTGTCGTTGCGGCCCGGCATCATCGATACCGACATGCAATTGTTCCAGCGATCGCAACCCGAGGACGTGCTGCCTACCGTCGGCATGTTCAAGGACTTTTACGCGAGCGGCAGGTTGGTGGCACCGGATGTCGCCGCGGCGAAGATCGTCGACAAGGTGATCGTCGGCCCAGTGGAGCAGGGGCGGCAATACAGCTACGCGGAGCTCTAACGGCGTAGCGCCGTGGTGTGGTCGAGCAGGACGGTGACGAGCTCGGCGGGCGTTGCGACCAGCGCCTCCGCGTCCGCCAGCTCTTGGCGTGTGCCGTAGCCCCACAGCACGCCGACCGCGCGCGCACCGTTGGCATGCGCGGCGCGGATGTCATTGGAGCGATCGCCGATCATCGTTGCGGTGCCGGGGTCGATGCGTTCGACCGCGACCAAGTGTGCGAGCAACGCTGCCTTGTCGTCGAGCGCGCCGTCGAGGTCGGCGCCGTAGATGCCATGCAAGTGCGCATCGAAGCCGAAATGGCGCACGATGCGCGTCGCGAAAACTGTCGGCTTGGACGTGCATAGGAACATGCGTGCGCCGCGCGCATGGAGGGCCGCGAGCGCTTCGCCGGTGCCTTCGTAAGCGACGTTTTCGCGCCAGCCGACCTCCGCGTAGCGCTCCCGGTAGTGTGCGACGGCGCGCTCGATCAACGCGGGGTCGGTCGTGCCGAGCAAATGCGCGAACGAGCCGCGAAGCGGCGGTCCGACGCACGTACGGAGCGCGGCCGCGTCCGGCGCGGGGCGATCGAGCCGCGCCAGCGCGTGGACGATCGACGCCGCGATACCGGCATAGTTGTCGGTCAGCGTGCCGTCCAGGTCGAACAGCAGCGCGGTCGGCGTCACCGCGGCCCGCGCCGCAGCGCGATGCGGTAATCGAGCACCGCGCCATTGGGACCGGCTTCCCACATCAGGCAATAGCCCTCCGCGATCAGCGGCACGAAGACGCCCGCATCGGACGTCGCTCTTTCGCGCGAGATCGGCATCACGACCGCGTTTCCGTCGTGGTAGTGGATGTTGAATGCGACCGGCTCGGTGGTTGCGAAACGGTAGTCGAGGCGGTCTCCCGGTGCGAGGTCGGCGCAGTCCTCGTGGATCGCATAAGGAGCGATAGGAACCTTTTCGACCACTTTCGGCTGCCCGGATACGAGCGGGTTTTCCGCACAGGCGCCTAGCGTCAGCGCCATCGCGGCGAGCGCCAGTCCGCCGTCCTGCATGCGGCTCATCGCGCGTCGCTTTTCGGCCGCGCGCTCATCCGGCCGCGGATATCGCGCCAGTCTTCGGCGAGCATCGCGAGTCGGACGTGATCGCGCCAGCGTCCGGCGATCTTCACATAGCGGCGCGAGTAGCCCTCGCGCGTGAAGCCGACCCGCGCGACCAGCGCGAGGGACCGGCGGTTCGTCGGCTGCACGTTGACCTCGACGCGGTGCAGCTTGAGCTTGCGAAACGCGATGTCGAGCGCGAGCGCCAGACCCTCGGTCATGTAACCGCCGCCGGCCTGCGGCGCGAACGCGTAATAGCCGAGATAGGCGCTCTGGAACGCATTGCGGACGATCTCGGAAAAGTTGTAGACCCCCACCAGTGCGCCGTCGTCGGTGCGTACGACGAGGAAGCCGGCGTGCGTTTCCGTCTTGCCCCCGTAACGCTTGACGAACGTTTCGAACGTCGCACGCGTCGCCGGCGCTTTTGCCCACGGACCGTGCAGCGCGCGGCTCGCCCGGGCCGCCGCCAGAAACGCGGGCGCGTCGGATTGGTGCGGGGGACGGAGATGGACGCGGGATCCGGCCGCGGTGAGCGTGGAAATCCGCGTAGGCATAATGCGAATTCTACCAAGTGGGACAATCCCGACATGGCCGCATGGGTCGAAGGACGTGTCGCCGGCCGGCGGCAATGGACTGACACGCTGTTCTCGCTGCAGGTATCGGCACCGGAAGTCGCATTCACCGCCGGGCAATTCGCGCGTCTGGCGTTGCCGGCGCCGGCCGACGCGAAGGAGCCGATGTTGGGCCGACCGTATTCGTTCGTGAACCCGCCGCACGCGCAGCCGCACGAGTTCTATTTCATCATCGTGCCCGGCGGACCGCTGTCGCCACGACTCGCCACGCTCGCACCGGCCGAGCCGGTCTGGATGCTGCCGCGCGCCAACGGGTTTTTCTGCGTATCGGAAATTCCCGAGGCGGAGTCGCTGTGGTGCATTTCGACCGGCACCGGCATCGGTCCGTTCCTGTCGATCCTGCGCACCGACGAGCCGTGGAACAAGTTCGGCCGCGTCGTCCTCGTACACTCGGTGCGCTTCGGCAACGAGCTCACGTATCGCGACGAAATCGCCGCGATCGGCCGCGCGCGCTCCGGCGCGTTCGTCTACGTGCCGATGGTGAGCCGCGAGACCGTGACCGACGCGCTCGCCGGGCGTATTCCGGCCGCGATCGACGACGGGCGGCTCGAAGCGCGCACAGGAATATCGCTGACGCCGGAAAACGCGCACGCGATGCTGTGCGGCAATCCGACGATGGTGGACGACACGCAGAAGGTGCTGAACGTGCGCGGAATGCGGCGCCACCGGCGCAAGGAACCGGGGCATATCACGCTCGAAACCTATTGGTAGTAGTCCGTCGCGGCGGCGGGAATTTCTTGTCCATCGAGCTTGGAGCGCCGCGACGTACTAACTGTCCGAGTTCAAGCGTCGCCGAAGAACGCGTCGACGCTTAACTCGGACGTCTCCGGCATCCAGCGGCGCCGTCAATCACCCAACGTCCGATTGGCGATCTCGGCCACATCCGGCGACAGACCCGGCGTGCGCGCGACTCTGGAAAGCGCCGCCCACATCAGCGCGCGCCGTTGCGGCGGGAACCGCTTCCACAGAGCGAACGCGCCCGCGATCGTCGATGCCAGCTGCGGATTCGTCGTGTCGAGCGCCAGCACCTGATCGGCGGCGAACGCATAACCGGATCCGTCGGCGGCATTGAAGCGGACGAAGTTGCCGAGCACGAACGCGCCGACCAGCGAGCGCACGCGATTGGGATTCTTGGCGTTGAAACGCGGATGCGACAGGAGCGCCTTGACGCGATCGAGCGTATCGATGCGAGCGCTCCTTGCCTCGAGCGCGAACCACTTGTCGAGCACCAGGGGCTCTTCGCGCCATGCCGATTCGAAGCGCCCGAACAAGCGCTCGCGCTCCGCCGAAGCACCATCCTTCAGCGCGGCCAGTGCGGCGATCATGTCGGTCATATTGTCGGCGCGATCGAATTGCGCGACGGCGACGCCGCGTGCCGCCGGATCGTCGAGCGCGCCCAGATAACGCAGGCAGACGTTGGACAGGCTCCGCGCGGCCATCTGCGCCTGCGTTTTCGCGTACGCTCCGCGCGGATGAATGCGCGTGCGGACCCATTCGAACGCACCCCGATGCGCCTTGGCGATCGCGCGCGGCAGGAACGCGTAGGCGGCTGCGATGCCGTCCACGTCCTGCACCGGCTCCAGCGCGGCCACATAGGCGGGGTCCGGCAGCGCAAGCGCGAGCGCGAGCAGCGCCGGATCGCTTTCGACGTCGGCGAGCAGATGACCGACGAGCGACCGCAACGGCTTCGGCAATATCAGCGGCCGGCCATTGCGGTGGTCGCGCGCCAACCGTAATAGCGCGTCAATGAACGAGCGCTGCGCCGCGTCCCAGCGGTTGACGGCATCGCTGTCGTGAGCGGCCAGAAACGCCAACGTCTCGTCGGTGTAGTCGAATGCGACCTTGACCGGCGCCGAGAAACCGCGAAGGAGCGATGGAACCGGCGGGGCGGGGACGTCGACAAAACGAAACCTTTGCGCGGCCGCGGTGACGTCGAGCACCCGTGTCGTGCCGTGCGGCGTCGCCTCGCCATCGAGGCGCAAGGGCAGGTCGTCGCCGTCCGCACCCAGCAATCCGATCGCCAGCGGAACGTGGAACGGTAACTTCTCCGCCTGCCCGGGCGTTGCCGGCGTCGCCTGGCGGACCTCGAGCGTGTACGAGCGCGTGGCCGCGTCGTAGCGCCCTTGCACACTCACCGTCGGCGTTCCGGCCTGCGAATACCAGCGGCGGAACTGGGTGAGGTCGACGCCCGACGCATCCTGCATGGCCTGCGCGAAGTCGTCACATGTCACCGCGTTACCGTCGTGGCGCTCGAAGTACAGGTCCATGCCGCGCCGGAAGCGCTCGGGCCCGAGTAGCGTGTGCTGCATGCGGATCACTTCCGCGCCTTTTTCGTACACGGTCGACGTGTAGAAGTTGTTGATCTCCTGGTATTCCTCGGGCCGCACCGGGTGCGCCATCGGCCCCGCGTCCTCGGCGAACTGTTCGCGGCGCAGGTATTCGACGGCGGCGATCCGCTCGACGGCGCGCGAACCCATTTCACCCGAGAATTCCTGGTCGCGGAAGACGGTGAGACCTTCCTTCAGCGACAGCTGGAACCAGTCGCGGCAGGTGACGCGGTTGCCGGTCCAATTGTGGAAATACTCGTGACCGATCACGCCCTCGATCGCGTTGTAGTCGGCGTCGGTGGCGACCTGAGGATCGGCAAGCAGGAGCCGGCTGTTGAAAATATTGAGACCCTTATTCTCCATCGCACCCATGTTGAAGTCGTCGGCGCAGAAGATCATGAACGTGTCGAGGTCGTATTCGCGGCCGAAGCGCTCCTCGTCCCAGCGCATCGATCGCTTGAGCGACTCCATCGCGTGCGCGCAACGCGGCAGGTTCTGCGGCGTCGAGTAGATTCGCAGCGCAACGTTGCGCCCGGATCGCGTGGTGAACGAGTCTTCGAGTGTGGCGAGATCCCCCGCGACCAGCGCGAACAGATAACTCGGCTTGGGAAACGGGTCGTGCCACGTCGCAAAGTGTCGGCCATCGGCAAGCGCCCCGCTCGCGATGCGATCGCCATTGGACAGCAGCACCGGGTAGGCCGCGCGATCGGCGCGTAACGTCACCGTGTAGCGCGCGAGCACGTCCGGCCGATCCGGAAAATACGTGATGCGGCGGAAGCCTTCCGGCTCGCACTGCGTGCAAAAAACGCCCGACGAAACGTACAGCCCCTCGAGCGAGATGTTGCTCGCCGGCTCGATGCGCGAGCGGATCGAAAGCGTCCCCGCGTCCGGCGCATCGGCGAGCGTCAACGTCCCGTCACCGAAAGCCAGCCGGCCGGCGTCGACCGGATGACCGTCCAGGCGGACGCGCACATCCTGTTGTTGCTCGCCGTCGAGCGTGAGCGGTGCGTGGCGGCCCGCCACCGCGTCCGGATTGCGCCGAAAGCCGAACGTCGCCGTGACGATCGTGGCGGCGGGTTCGAGATCGAACTCGAGCGCGATCGCGTCGACCCCGAACGCGGGCGGCCGATAGTCGAGACGGCGCCGGACCGGGGCGCGGAGGTCGCGCGGAAGCATCGCGGTCGTAGGCCGAACGGTTACTTAACGTCCAGCAACTCGACGTCGAAGATCAGCGTGGCGTTCGGCGGGATCACGCCGCCGGCGCCGCGGGCTCCGTACGCCATTCCGGGAGGAATCACCAGCGTCCGCTGGCCGCCGACTTTCATGCCGGCCACGCCTTCATCCCAGCCGCGGATCACCTTGCCTGTACCCAACAAAAAGTCGAACGGCACGTTCCTGTCGCGCGAGCTATCGAATTTGGCACCTTTTTTGTCAGGCTTGGAATCGTCATAAAGCCACCCAGTGTAATGAACCAACACCGGTTTTCCGGCCGCGGCTTCGGCGCCAGTGCCTTGTTTTACGTCGATTTTATGAAGGGTGATCGGCATGGCATTCAACTTGCTAGGTTCCTTGTCGGCAGGCGTCGGCGCGCCGGTGGGCGTCTGGGCGTTTCCGACGGAGTAGATCAAAGACAGCGACACCGCGACAAGCAGTCGCCGGAGCCAGGGCGAACAGGCGAAAACGGATGGCAGGGACACTAAATGCGGCATGGGACGCTCATGGTCAACGGAGTGTGTCGCGGCAAGGCAATATCTGCCGCGCGAAGAGCATGAATTGTAGCCGACGCGCGGGGCCCCCGCGCATCGCGTCCACACGACACGGCGAGAGCGGATGTTCGGATTTCTGACGGCGGGACCCCGCGATCTCACCGACCCGCTGATTTCGGTCAAGTCGGTGACGCAGTGGCTGCGCGAATTGCCCGCGCAGGACGTCATCGGGCGGCAGCAGATGGTGCTGGCCGCGTTCGACACCCTCCGCCAATCCCGCAATCCGGTCGATCCCGCACGCGTGCAGGCCGTGCTGTTCCTCGATGCGGCGCTCGGCGCCGACCGGAGACAGCTCGTCAAGCAGTACGTCGAAAACGCCGACAGCGGAACGCAACTGTCGCACCGAATCTGGAAGGCGGCGTTCGACCTGTCACAAGGCTATGTTTCGACCTACCAGGCGTTGTTGCAACATGCGTTGCAACAGAGCAATAACCCGCGCTGGAAGCCGCTCGTTCCGTTGTTGTTCGCGCGGCTCGTTCATTTCTTCGGCACCGACGCGAAGCTCCGCGTATTCCGCTACGAGCGTTGGATTCCCGCCAAGTGGGTCGAGTTGCATCAGGTGTACATGCGCGCGGTCGAGCTCGGCGTCGATCGCGTGCCGACCGTGCTGGGCCACGGACCGAACACGACGCAATGGACGGTCGAGCAGGAATACGTCTACGTCCTGCTGATCCATCAGCTGAATTCGGGCAACATGTCGCCGGCTGAGCTCGACTGGGCTTATGCGCAAATTCGCGGATGGAGCCGGCGCCTGTCGCTCGACGCGGTCGCGCGCTCGATGGAAGGATTCTTGGTCGATGTCGGCGGCAAGGCCGGATTGGTGCGTCCCGCCGGCAACGACGCCGGCCTGATGCTGCGCTATCTCGACACGACGCCGGTTTGCTCGCATCTCGATCGAGCGATCGCCTCGTTGCGGCATGCCGAGACGCCCGAGGGTGCGCCGGCGCTTTCGATCAATCAGCGGCGCATCGCGATTCTGGAGAAGATCCGCCCCGCGGTGGCGGCGAACTTGAACGCCGACAAGCGTCGCGATCCACGCCATGCGTGCGGCGTCACCGCGCGCGTCCGGGTCGGACTCGCGCGCATCAGCCACGAGCTCGCGTCGAGCGGTACCAAAGACGCCGTTCCGATCGAAGCCGGCAGCCACGAGCAGATCGAGGTCTACACGGTCGCCGCTGTCGCGCCCGCCAAGCGTCGGCCGCACGATGAGCACGATTCGATCGCAGCCTCGCTGTCGTCGTTCACCGACCCGATGTGGCACGTCAAGGATCGCAGCGTCGCGGGCCTGCGGATCGGCGCCAGCGGCGGCGTCGGACAGGCGCTTTCGCTCGGCGCATTGGTCGCCGTGCGCCAATCCGACGTTTCCGAATGGCTGCTCGGCGTCGTGCGGCGGCTGAACAAGATTTCGCCCGACGAGGTCGAAGGCGGTGTCGCTATCATCGCCGACAACGTCGTGCCGATCACGCTCCACGCCAAGCGCGAGTCGAAAGCGGACATGGGCTTCGTTGTCAACGGTGTCGACGTTTCGACGATCGGCGCTCGCTTCGACGCGTTATACCTGCCGCCGCCGTCGCGGCCCGACAAGCCGCTGCGGGTCAAGACGATGATCGTGCCCACGGCCGAGTACTCCGACGGCCGCCACGTCATCCTCACCACCGGCCGCTCGGTCTACACGATGGTGCTGCGGCACCTCATCGAGCAGCGCGCCGACTGGAGTTGGACCGCGGTCCAGATTTCCGACAAGAAGCCGCGGATGTAGCGTTCAGTCGCGCGGGCGCACCCTGAGCTGCAGCGTTCGCTGAAATACTTCCGGCCGGTCCGGACGCGGCAGCGGCGATGACTTCAGGATGGCGCGCGACACGGCATCGTCGTAGGCGCGCACGCCGCTCGATTTTCGCAGTTGGACTTCGAGCACCTCGCAGGTCGGCAACAGGACGACGTCGAAAATAGCTTCCGGATTGCCGGGCAGGTCGGGTGGCTCGATCACGTTGCTTTTCACCTTCGCGCGGATCTTGTCCATCCAGTCCGCTTGCGATCGATTGCGCGAATCGGACACGACCCGCTGCGCGCGATCCTTCGATTCGCGTTCGGCTTGCGCGCGCAACTGCGCTTCGCGCTCCGCCTGCGTACGCGACTGCGTCTCGCGCTCGGCCAGGGCGCGCATCGCCGCTACTTCGCGTTGCTGGCGGTCGCGCAAGTCTGCCTGATGCTTCTCCTCCTGCTTCTTCGCCTCGGCTTCCTTCCTTTGCTGCTCCTTGCGCAGAGCTTCCGCTTTCTGTGCGATTTCCGCTTCGCGCACATCGGGTTTTTCCATCGGCGGCGGCGGTTTCGGCTCCACTTTCGGCGCAGGCGGC
>CATPAO010000210.1 GCA_955652025.1 Casimicrobiaceae bacterium | reverse complement strand
GTTTGGCGCATACGGCACGGCGTTGGCGCTGGTCGGAACGCAACTCCCGATCCTGCCTTTGCGGCTCTACAGCCTCATTTCCGAGACGGGATCGGACTTTCCGGCGGCGGCGGCGCTCGCATTGCTGATCACCGTCGCCTGCTCGGCGATGATCACCGCGGGCGAATGGATGGGAGGCAGGCATGAGCGCCACCTTTAAGCTCGACCGCACGCGCGGCATGCTGTTCGACGCGGCAGGCCGGCGCTTCGACGCGGTTCAGCGCGGCTGGCAGTCGCCGAACACGGGGGCAAAAGCGGCAGGTCCGCTCAAGGCGGTCGATGCCATCGCCGCCGCGACATGGCTGCAACGTGAAAGCGCACACCCTTTGCGCGTACCGATCGGCGTCATCGGCCCGCGCGAGGCCAGCGACGCCCAATGCGCGGTCGCGCTCGAGGTCGGCGAGCTGCTTTCGCGTTGCGGCTTCTCTGTCGTTTGCGGCGGCCGCCAAGGCGTGATGCAGGCGGTGTGCGAAGGCGTCGCCCGCAACGGCGGCGTTGCCATCGGCCTCCTGCCCGATGCCGATCCATCGTTTGCGAATCACTTCGTGAGCGTCGCCATTGCGACGGGGATCGGCGAGGCGCGCAACGCGTTGATCGCGCGCGCGGCGTTTTGTCTAATCGCGATTGGCGATAGCTTGGGCACGCTCTCGGAAGTCGCGCTGGGCCGGCAATTCGGCAAGCTGGTGATCGGCCTCGCGGGTGCGGCGCAAGTGGAGGGCGTGCACCATGTCGCCGATGCGCAAGTCGCAGTTGCGATGGTCGCGGAGTTAGTGCTCGGAGTAAGCAAGTAAAGTCACAAGACTCGCTGGCCGGTGCGGACGCACCGGTGGCAAAACTCGCCAAAGATCAATCCGTCGGGGCGATCCCGGCCCAGCGTCATGAGTGCCGCATGCGCTCGCCCGTAGGGTCGAGGAGCGGCTCGCGCACCAGCGATGCCGCCCGGCGTTCGCCGAGGATCTCGACTTCGAATCCGCTCTTCGCACCTTCGAGCGACGCCGGCACGTAGCCGAGCGCGATCGACTTCCCGACGCAATGTCCGTAGCCGCCCGACGTGATCCAGCCGACGACCTTGCCGTCATGCCAAACGGGCTCGTCGCCGATCGCGTCCGCGTCGTCCGCGTCGACGACGAACGTGACCAGCCTCCGCGCCGGGCCTTCAACACGATCGCGAGCCACCGCGTCGCGACCGACGAAATCCGGCTTCGAGACGTCGACGAAGCGGTTCAATCCCGCTTCCGCCGGCGTATAGACCGGCCGGTACTCGCGCGCCCAATTTCCGAAGCTCTTCTCGAGGCGCAGCGAATTGAGCGCGCGTGCACCGAAATGCGCGAGCCGGAGGTCCGCGCACGCATCCAACAGCGCCTCGTAGAGCGCCAGCTGGCAGTCCGCGGGGACCCAGATCTCGTAGCCGAGCTCGCCGGTGAACGAAATGCGCCCGACGCGCGCCGGCAGCATCGCGACTTCTAGCGCCCGGAACGAGAGAAACGGCAGCGCTGCGTTCGACACATCGTCGCGGCAAACGCGCGCGAGAAGCTCGCGCGATTTCGGCCCGGCGATACCGAGCCCCAGCAACTCGGTACGCAGCGCGCGAACCGCGACTCCCAACGGCGGCAGGTGCGCCTCGAACCAGCGGAGGTGGTATTGCTCGGCGACGCCGGAGCCGAACACGAAAAAGCGGTCGCGGCCCACATTCGCAACGGTGAAGTCGCCAATGAGCTTGCCGTCATCGTTCAGCATCGGCGACAGCGTCAGGCGGTTTTCGGGCGGCAGCTTGTTTGCGAGGATCCTATCGAGCCAAGCGGACGCGCCGGGACCCGTGACCTCGTATTTGGCGAAGCTCGAGATCTCGGAGAGGCCCACCGCGCTCCGCACCGCGCGGCATTCGTCGCCGACCGGCCCGTGTGCGTTCGAACGCCGATACGTGATGTCCTCGCGCGCCACGGTGCCCATTGGCGCGAACCACAGCGCGTGCTCGAGGCCGAACGCGGCGCCGAATACCGCGCCCTTCGCGTTCAGGCGGTCGTACACCGGTGTCATCCGCAGCGGCCGGGCGGCCGGCAGCTCCTCGTTGGGGAAGCGGATGCGGAAGCGTCGCGAATAGTTTTCCCGGACCTTCGCGTTCGTGTACGCCATCGTCGCCCAGTCGCCGAAGCGCGCGACGTCCATCGCCCAGACGTCGAAGCCGGGATCGGAGTGCACGATCCAATTCGATAACGCGAGGCCAACGCCGCCGCCCTGGCTGAAGCCTGCCATGACACCGCAGGCGACCCAATAATTCCGCAGGCCGCGAATCGGTCCGACCACCGGGTTGCCGTCGGGCGCGAATGTGAATGGCCCATTGACGATCTTCTTGATTCCGGCGCGCTCTAGCGCAGGGAAATGCCGGAACCCAACTTCGAGGCTGCCGGCGATGCGGTCGAGATCGGCCGGCAGCAGCTCGTGCGCGAAATCCCACGGCGTCTGGCGCTCGGCCCACGGCACACCGGACTTCTCGTAAGTGCCGACCAGCATGCCCTTGCCTTCCTGGCGCATGTAGATCTCGCCCTCGAAGTCGATCGCATGCAGCACCTCCTTCGGTGATGCGATAACTTCCGGAATGTCGCCGGTGATGAGGTACTGATGCTCCATCGCGAGAATCGGCAGCTCGAGGCCGACGAAGCGGCCGACCTCGCGCGCCCAGAGCCCCGCCGCGTTGACGACGTGCTCCGCGACGAGATTCCCCCTGTCAGTGATGACGTCCCAACAGCCATCGGAGCGGTGCTTCAGATCCGTGACGCGCGTGAAGCGGTACACCTCCGCACCCAGATTGCGCGCGGCCTTCGCATACGCCTGCGTGACGCCGGCCGGGTCAACGTGGCCTTCGAGCGGGTTGTATAGGGCGCCCACGAAGTGTCGCTTGTCCATCAGCGGGAAGATCCGCGCGGCCTCGTCGATCGAGATGATCTCCATGCCGAGGCCGAGGTAGCGCGCACGGGCACAGGCGACCTTGAGGAAGTCCATCCGTTCTGGCGTGCCCGCGAGGTCCACGCCCGTGGTGATGTGGATGCTGCACGACTGCCCCGAGGCCTCCTCGATCTCGCGGTAGAGCTCGATCGTGTACTTCTGCAGCTTCGCGACGTTCGGGTCGCCGTTCAGCGTATGCATGCCGCCGGCCGCGTGCCATGTCGAGCCGGACGTGAGCTCGTCGCGCTCGATCAATACAACGTCGGTCCAGCCGGCTCGCGCGAGGTGGTAGAGGACGGAGACACCGACAACGCCACCGCCGATGACGGCAACGCGAGTATGAGTCTTCATCGGTGGGTCAGGTGACTTGTTCGAGGAACGCGCGCGTGCGTTCTTTCTGCGGATTGCCGAAGAGCTGCGCCGGGGGACCGTTCTCGACGATGAGGCCGTGGTCGGTGAAATAGACGTGGTGCGCGATCTCGCGCGCGAACGCCATCTCGTGCGTGACGAGGATCGACGTCATGCCTTCCTCGACCAGCTGGCGGATCGTCACCAACACCTCCTTGCGCGTCTCGGGGTCGAGCGCGGCGGTGACCTCGTCGAACAGCATCACTTGCGGCCGCATGGCGAGCGCCCGCGCGATCGCGACGCGCTGCTGTTGGCCGCCCGACAGCTCGCCGGGGTAGCTTCGCTCCTTGCCCTCGAGCCGCACCTTCTTCAGAAGCTCGCGCGCGCGCGCTTCGACCTCGGCCCTCGGCTGTCCCAGCACGTCCACCGGCGCCATCATAATGTTCTCGAGCGCGGTCTTGTGCGGAAACAGGTTGTACTGCTGGAACACGATCGAGACGTCCTTGCGCAGCGCGATCATTTCCCGGTCGGTGCGCAGCTGATGCACCGCGTGCGGCCCGACGTGGATCTCGCCGCGGTCGACCGGAATGAGCCCATTGATGCAGCGGAGCAGCGTCGACTTGCCCGAGCCCGACGGCCCGATGACGCAGACGGCCGCACCCTTGCTGACGTCGAGCGAGATCCCGCGCAGCACCTCGGTCACGCCGAACGACTTATGGACGTCGGAAAGGCGCACGAGCGGCGACGGCCCGAAAGTCGTTGCACTCGAATCGATCGCATCTGTAGCCATTGGTAGGCGAACGCGCACCGCGGCCGGGATTTCGATCACGCGCGGCGTGTGGCTCGTCGCCGCGAGGAAGCGCTCGAGGTCCGCGTGCGGGATCACCAGCGTCGCCGTGTTGACCAGCGGGTGCGCCTGCACCGCGTCGGCCTCCCACAGCGCGCGCTCGATGACGAACTCCACCGCGCCAGCCTTGTCGTTGACCAGAGCGAGTAGGCTGACTGCCCCGGGCGCGACTTCGAGATGCCTCGCGAGCCGCTCCGGCGACGCGAAGCCCAACCGTCCTGCGCCGAGCGCGTCGCCCAGCACTTCGAGATCAACCGCGACGTCGTGCGGCACGGTGACGAGGAAATGGCGGACTCCCTTCCTGTCGCGCAGGAAGAGATTCTTGGTCTTCGCGCCGGGCAGCTTGGGCACGAGTCGCTCCGATTCCTCGACCGTCATCACGGCCGCGTGCTCGTGGCGCGCGGCGGCGATGCCGTGCTGGGCGAGAAAGGTCGCGATGTCGGTCATCGTTCCTCGTACCGCGATTCGAGCCACCGCGTCCACCGGGAAATCGGATAGCAGTAGGCGAAGAACCACAGCAGCACGTAGCTGTAAATCGGGATCAGCAGGTCCGTGCGGCCCTCTGCGTTGGTGATCCGCAGCGTGAGCGTCATGACCTCGCTCACACCGACGATCGAGGCCAGCGTCGTCGCCATCGTCAGGATTGCGTACCAGTTCATCCATGGCGGCAGCATCCGCTTTACGCACTGCGGCAGGATGATCCTCCACAGCGTCTGCCGACGCGAGAACGCAAGCGATCGTGCCGCCTCCCACTGCGGGGTTGGGATCGACTGCACCGCACCGCGGACGATCTCGGCGACGTTGGCCATGATCGGCAAGGCAAGCCCCAATGTCGCCTTGATCCAGTCCGGGAACGGGATCGTCATGCCGCCGATGTGGAACTCGAACGGCAGCAGAAACATTACGAAAAACAACAGCACGAGCCACGGCGCGTTGCGAAAGAACTGAACGATGACCCACGACCCGCCGCGCACCGGCGCGACGAGCGAGATCCGTGCGACGCCGAGCAGCAGTCCGGCGAGGGTGCCGGTAAGCATCGCGAAAAAGCTGATCAGCAGGTTGAACAGAAATCCCTTGGCCAGCAGCGGCGTCCATTTGATGAGCAGCTCGGCGACCGATGGCTGTCCCGAAACCGCCTGCGCCTGCGCGACCACGATCGATGCGAAGAACACGGCCAGCAGCCCGACGCCGACGCCTGAGGTGAGCACGACCACCCCACTCGATCGGTCAAGCACCGCGGACGGCAATGTGCGCAACCGCAACGGGTGCAGCACGGCGAGAAATCCAGGAGAGACCGTCATTGCCCGAATCCCGGCACGCGCAGTCGATCCTCGAGCCACTGCATGCCTTGGTTGATGACCCCCACGATCGCGACGTAACAAATCAGCAGCACGATCATCATCTCGGGTACATTGACCTGCTCCGACCAGATCTGCGCCGACATGTAGACGAGCTCCGGCACGGCGATCGCATACGCGAGCGTCGTCGTCTTCACCAGGTTGACGAGGTTGCTGGCCATCGCCGGCATCGTTACGCGGATCGCGAGCGGTAAAACCACGCGGCGGTAGGTCTGCCAGCGCGAGTAGCCGAGCGATTCCGCCGCCTCAATCATCGCCTTGGGCACAGACTCTATGCCAGCGCGGAAGATTTCCGCGGCGAACGCCGTCTCCAGCAGCGTCAGCGAGACGACCGCACAGCCGAACGAGCCCAGCAGCGGCGCGCCGCCGACCTTCGGCAGCACCGGGGCCAGCGCGAAGTAGAAAAAATACAGTTGCACCAGCGGCGGCGTGTTGCGGAATAGCGCGACGAACCCCTGCACGGCACGCCGCACGACCGCGATGCGCGAGCCCGCGAGCCACGCCGCAAGCGCCCCAAGCACGAGGCTGAGTAGGAGGCAGACCGCCGACAGCCTGAAGGTCGTGAAAAAACCCTCAACAAAGCGCGCGCGGTCGTAGCCGTCGTAGAAGATCGTCAGCTTGACGCCGGTCGCCTTGTACAGCGCGAGGAACCAGGCTGCGACATCATCCATGCCGCGACCCCAACTCACGTACGATGGCCGACACGACTACATGTACTTGGCCCGCTGCTCGACCAGATACGGCGATTGCGGAATGCCCCACTTCTTCTCAAGCCCGAGCAGGAATCCGGTCTTGTGCCAGTCCTTGATCACGTCGCTCATGTACCCCTGGAACTTGGGGTCGTCCTTGCGCACGCCCACGCCCCACGGCTCCGGATCGATCGCCGGCAGCACCATCGCATAATCGCCCCATTTCGGGTCGCCCATGATGCCGGCGAAATACGTGGTGTCGAACACCGTCCCGACGCAGTTTCCGGCCTCGAGCGCGGCCATCGCCTCGGCCACACCCTTGAACACGACGAGATTCGCGCCGAATTCCTCGCCAGTGCGCCGGTTGTAATACGCGCCCTGGATCCCGCACACCGGCTTGCCTTTCAGGTCGGCCCACGCCTTGAGACCGGAACTCTTCTTGGCGAACACGTTGGCGGCGCCGGCGTAATAGAAGGGCTCCGGAATGCCGATGACCTCTGCACGATCCGGCTTATAGGCCATCGTCGCGATCATCAGGTCAATGCGGCCCTGCTTCAGGAATTCCATCCGATTCGCGGCGATCACGGGCACGAGCTCGATCCCGACGCCGAGGCGTTTCGCGACGTCGTTCGCGAGGTCGATCTCGAGACCGACGATCTTGCCCGACGGGTCGGTGTAGCCGAACGGTTTGTAGTCGGCTTTGACGCCGACGACGATCTTGCCCTTCTGCTTGACGCTTGCCATCGTGTCACTCTGCGCCCATGCGGGCGCCGCCAGAACGATCGCGAGCCCCAACAACGCGCTCAGGCGTGCGCACCACTGGGCGATCTGCATGGATTTCTCCTTTGGCGGGTCGATGGGTCGCGGGCCATGGCCGGCGCGCCCGAAGGCCGCTAGAATAAGCGATCCCGTGCGCGAGCAACAGCGAGGCTGTGGCCGCGGCCGCGCGGCCCGCCTTGAAGTACTCGATCTTCTCCCTTGCCCGCAACGCGCTCTCGAATCACGAGCGCTGGCCGCTTGCTTGGCGGAGCCCGCGACCGAAGCAGCGCTACGACGTCGTCATTGTCGGAGGCGGCGGCCACGGGCTCGCCACTGCGTACTACCTCGTCAGGGAGCATGGGCTCAGTAACATCGCCGTGCTGGAAAAGGGCTACCTCGGCGGCGGCAACACCGGCCGCAACACGACGATCGTGCGGTCGAACTACCATCTCGACCCCAACGCGCACTTTTACGAGATGTCGCTGAAGCTGTGGGAGGGACTGTCGCAGGACCTCAACTTCAACGTGATGTACAGCGCTCGCGGCGTGCTGAACCTCGTCCACTCGCCGGCCGACATGGACGCGGCGATGCGCCGCGGCAACGCGATGCGCCTAAACGGCATCGACGCGAAGTTCTTGACGCGCGACGTAATCGCGCGCCGGATTCCAAACCTCGACTGCTCGCCGGGCGCACGCTTTCCGATCATCGGCGGCCTCCTGCAACCGCGCGGCGGCACGGTGCGCCACGACGCGGTCGCGTGGGCGTACGCGCGCGCGGCCGACACCCGCGGTGTCGACATCATCCAGCAGTGCGAGGTCACCGGCATCCGGATCGAGAACGGCGCCATCGCCGGCGTCGAGACGACGCAGGGCACCATCGCGACCCAAAAGGTGGGCCTAGCGGTCGCGGGGCATTCTGGCCGTCTCGCGGCAATGGCCGGCTTGAGGCTGCCGATTGAATCGCACGCGTTGCAGGCGCTGGTGTCGGAACCGGTGAAGCCGGTGCTCGACACCGTCGTCACGTCGGGCGCCGTTCACTTCTACATCAGCCAGTCCGACAAGGGCGAGCTCGTAATGGGCGGCGATCTCGACTTCTGCAACTCGTATGCGCAGCGCGGCAACCTTCCGATCATTGAGCACGTCGTCAGCGGATGCCTCGCGCTCTTTCCGAGCTTTGGCCGGCTGAAGGTCATGCGCACG